>NZ_WTFC01000027.1:0-39162 GCF_009795795.1 Gilliamella sp. Pas-s95
AGTATGGTATCACTGGCATTTATGTTAATGTGGCTGCCAATGTATTGTTGAGCAATTTATGTACAGCAAAGATCAACAGCCCCTATTCAACAGATTATAATTTCACCGCTTTTAAAGCAAGGGAAAGCTCATTAGTTGAGCAGTTAATTATAAAAAATCTAAATAAAACAAAAAATTACTTGACGGGATGAACGAAATGCGCTATCATACTTGGCATCTGGCATCTGGCATCTGGCATGCCAAACCTACGCCCTAAAACTTATTGAATCTCACGGTAGTCAAAAACAGACACCATTCTTATTTTCATTACCGAAATCGACAACTTTATCGGCAAGACGATCGCCGATTTCCAATTTGTTATCTAAATCCGCACTGGTTTTTGCGCCACTGCTCTCATTGTCATATACGCAAGGAACACAGGCGTTGACGGCATATACATCAAGGGCAATAGAGGGGAGTGCACCGTATTTAACGTTTGATGGAGGTCGAACTAAAGCGACTTCAACAGATAGTTTATTGTCTATTACGTTGTCGGATGGTAGAACTTTTACACCGTCAACCAACACATCAAGTGCCACAAACCCCATAAAGTTACCTAATGCAGGGGATACTATGGGTGATATAGTTACTTTTGTGCCACCATCAGTCAACCAATCGGGTGTTTTCTATTCAGTGAGTTTAAACGATTTAGTGAATACATATCATTATTGGGGGGATGACGATGGAGATGGACAGGGTACTAATGGTCTAACAGCAACGGGGAATTTATCGGTGAATTTTGCTGATAAGAATAATCTTACTGTTAGCTGTAGTGATATTTTAGATCCCTGTAAGGCGCCTTATGAAGTGAGATTACGTACTTCTGGTGGAAGTTTAACGACCCAGTATGGCGTGCCAAATAGCAGTACTTTTGGTCGTAGTTCGCTCGTGGTGTATTATATCAGTCCAAAACAGGCTAAAGTCTGTCACGCAAGACCGAGTTTATATTTGGGTAGCGCTGATTATTTTGTTTCTAATGCGACGCGTGATGACAGTCGCTATGCAGGCCCATCTAGCATATGGAATCCTGAAAAGGGCTTTTTAATGCAGTCTACAACCCCATCCTCTTACGGTCTTAATTTTCCGACAACAGGTGCTGATGGTCTTTATTTTGATTTAGATATAGGTGGAGTAGATGAAAATCAGTTGACTTGGTCTCCCGTTACTCATGAGGGAATAACAGCGGCAGTGCATCGGGTAAGACCACGTTCTGGCTCATTCTCTGACAGACAGGGAAACAACATACAATACGATGCTTGGATTCATGATAGATCCCAATATGTAACTCGGGTAACGTTAAATGGTCCTAAGGCAAATAATAGCCAAACAGGTTCAAATAATCCTAGTCGTCTAAGTGTGCCAATTTTACCGCAGACCTTTGAGTTAGAGGGTAGGGATAGCAGTGGTAATGTGGTGGTCAAGTATGGTTTTGTATTGCAGAAGTGGTTCGTGGACCGAACTATTGAAGCTGCTCGGAGAAATCATTCATCTTGGTGTAGTAGTTTGGGTTATCGTATGCCACAGGTTAGGGACTTGACTAACGCAGTGAAGACAGGTAGTACCCCTGTTATTGGCGCCATGCCGTCGTCAACAGGTAATTATTATGAGCGTCGAATAGGGGGAGGATTTTTTTCGGAGTGGGGCATCTCGGGATTTTATAATATCAAAACCACACTCTACTGGGCGAGTGACGTAGCAGATTTATTTGTCGACTCGTTTGACGGCCACATAGAAAACTCCCGCTCCAGTTTTTACCGTCATGGCATTTGCGTAACACCTTGACTTTTAATCTTTAAGCTGTGAGGGTGCTTATTAGGGTGGCCGTGGCGGCTGAGCCCCATAATCGTGCTCTTTCCGACCGACGATGCTGAAGGAGTGAATAGTTTCTCAATATAAATAATTAGGCATTATTATCATAAAAATTGAGTAAAATTAGTACTAAACAAAACAGGCTATTTTCTAGCCTGTTTTTTTGTATAAATGTCAAATAATTTTTTTATAAAAATATTAAAAAGTGATGATGTACGATTCTAGTAAGGTGATTTTTTGTGGCGTATAATTTGGTTCCCACTAATCAACTGTCTAGCGTAAAATCAAGATGAAATTTAATGCAATAATTGCGGCCTTAATGGTTACAAGTCTATCTTGTGCTGCAACAGAACCAGCTCCTCATTGGGGCTACGAAGGTGAAAATAGCCCAGAAAATTGGGGAAGCCTTTCGCCAGAATTTTCAACCTGCGAAACTGGAAAAAACCAATCACCTATCAATATTGAGCATGTTTTTAAAACGCACCATGACAAGCTTAAACTAGCATTTAAACAAAGTAAGCAAGAAATCATCAATAACGGTCATACAATTCAAGTTAATGTTAATGATGGCAATACGCTTGAAATTGACAACGAAGTGTTTACGTTACAACAATTCCATTTCCATACACCAAGCGAAAATAAGATTAAAGGCAAACAATTTCCTATGGAGGCTCATTTTGTTTATAAAAACAAAAATGGTGACTTAGCGGTTATCGGCCTGATGTTTAATAAAGGAAAAGCTAACCCTGAATTGGCGAAAGCTTGGCAACAAATGCCAGAAGAAGGGGATACAGCAGCATTAAATCAGCCTGTCGATATTAAGGCTTTATTACCGAATAGGTTAGATTTTTATCGCTTTAGTGGATCTTTGACAACGCCACCTTGCTCTGAAGGTGTTCGATGGATTGTGTTAGAGCAAGAAAGTAGTGCATCTGCTGAACAAATTGAAAAGTTCCATTCAATCATACATCATGATAACAACCGTCCAGTTCAACCTTTGAATGGACGAGTGATTGTTGATTAATATTTCCTGTCTGGCTTGGTTAACAAATTTTTAATTGAGCCAGGTTATTTAATCTGAATTGCTAAAATCTGTATAAAAATTCATTATATTGTTTTATTATGAGTTATCGGGCTTATTGTATAAATTGATTATGGAAAGGTTTTTTTTAGGTACTTTTTTTATTATTTTCTCATTTTTGTTTATATTATATTTTATGCCAACCATAGGAAAAAATAATGTACTGAACAATTCAATCAATTGGGATAATACAATTTCTCTAGATGCAGAGGATCTTGCTGAGCAAGGTATTAAAAAGATATATGACCAATATGTGGTTCCTCATTTAAAAAATTATGTAGTAAAGCCAGCTGAAATTGAAGAGTTAATAGCTATTGATAATGCTGAGTATCGAGTCAAAGTAAACAATAAAATTTATTTTATATACAACAGCGATGATCAAAAACCAGAATATTTGTCGTGGGGATATGCCACTTTTGCATTGTTTGATATCGTGAACCAGCAACTTAAGGATTCGGACTATAAATTCTATGCTATTAATAACGGCAATGAGTTATCTGGTATATTTATGTCAAAAGATCAGTATCAACAATATTGCCACGAATTAAAAGTAAATAAAGACAAACCCAGTGATTTTCCTTATATACCCACGCTAGAGCCTGATTGGTTTGGGCAGTATCATGAGATATAATAAAATTAATTTGTTTAAATAATTTATTTTATTATATATGTTGTTAGCATTAGAAATTATTGTGCTTTATTCAACAATAATATTTACCAAATTAGGCTGGGAGAACAATGCAAGTTTTTTTAAATAAAAATCAAAAGCTAACGCTTTTGAAAGAAAAACCTTTTAAGCTAGAAAAAGAAATTCAAACATTATTTGAAAATAATTTAGATATTATTGGTAATTTAACTTTTGTAAAATCTGAATTCAAAATTAAAGATTATCGTATTGATACATTAGCCTATGATACCGAAAGCAATGCTTTTGTTATTATAGAATATAAGCGTGATCGAAATTTAAGTGTGATAGATCAAGGAGTAACCTATTTAAATCTTATGCTCGATTATCAGGCTGACTTTATTGTTGAGTATAATGAATCTTGCCAAGCTAATTTAAAACGTAACCAAATTGACTGGTCGCAAAGCAAAATTATTTTTGTTTCCCCTTCTTTTACTGACTACCAAAAACAGTCGACTAACTTTAAAGATTTAGCAATAGAACTGTGGGAAATTAAACGGTTTGATAACGATTTAATTTCGATTAATCCGATCAAACGTTCTAAGTCAGCACCAAGTATTAAACAAGTACAACATACAAAAAATTCTGTATTAGATAAAGTGACTAAAGAATTAATTGTATATGATGAAGATTATCATTTAAAGGATAAATCTGATGATGTGCTAGAACTTTATGAAAGCTTTAAAAATGCGATTTTATCCTTATCAACAGAGCTAGAAATATCGCCCAAAAAGTTTTATGTTGCTTTTAAACAGGGTAAAAATAATATTGTTTCTATACACTTAAAAAATAAATCATTAAAAATCTGGATTAATGCTAAAAAAGGCAATCTTGACGACCCTAAAAAATTAACCAAAGATGTTTCAAATATTGGTCATTGGGCGACTGGTGATTATGAGTTAACCGTGTCTGATACCAAAAACTTAGAATATATTATGAGTTTGGTTAAGCAAGTTCTATAAAGGGATGAGTTTTGCATTAGGGGTAAAAATCCCGTGTGTAAATAGTTTTTATTTTAAGAGTGATAGTGGTGGAGCTGGCGGGAGTTGAACCCGCGTCCGAAATCTCTACATCCTCGGTACTACATGCGTAGTTTGTTTTTAGATTTCATCTACCCGCTGCGAACAAACACGCCACTGATAAACTAGCTTGATTAAGTTTAATGCTTCCGCCCCAAGCAAGGCTTCCACACGATCTCGTTTGGGTTTGACTCCTCTTGATCCCCGTCCTACGAGCGGAGGCTAGGGAGAGAAGGCTCTATACAGGTTATTAAGCTGCTAGTGCGTAGTTTTCGTCGTTTGCGACTATTTTTTTGCGGTTTATTTACGAGGCCTACCGCACCTCGGCATGCACCTTGGGTTTCGCAAATCCCGTCGAATCCAGAATCAGCCCCAATTGTGATTTGTAACTATGTACAATATCGGGCCATTATAGGTGAATTCAAGTATGAATACAAGTTAGCCGACTTCGGGATTAACCCAGTTTTCGGTTGGTTTTTCGTCTTTTAATGCCGTAATGATATTATCAACAGCACATTTTGCCATCGCGTAACGAGTTTCTACCGTTGCTGATCCTACATGAGGTGATAATAATACGTTATCAAGCTGTAGCAATGGTGAGTTAGTTGGGAGCGGTTCTATCTCGAATACGTCTAGTCCTGCAGCTTTGATGGTTTTATTTTTTAGTGCTTCAAATAATGCTTGTTGATCAATAATTTTGCCCCTTGCGCCGTTAATGAGTATGGCTGATGGTTTCATTAAGGCGAGTTTTTCTTTTGTAATTAGTTTTGTCGTTTCTTCGGTTAAAGGTAGGATGATCACTATAAAATCGGCTTGTTTTAATACGTTGTCGAGTTCAAGACGTTTAGCATTATAGGTTTGTTCGATATCATGCCGAGCTGATCGGTTGTAATAAATAATGTTCATATCAAAGCCACAATGAGCGCGTTTGGCAATTGCTTGACCAATTCGTCCCATGCCTAAAATACCGATGGTTTTACCGTAAATATCGGTTCCATAATATTCCGGTGTGATCCCTTTTTTCCATTTTCCGTTATGAATGAGGTTAGATAATTCAACAGTTCGGCGTGCGGTTGCCATCAGTAGTGTAAAAATTAGATCAGCGGTGCTTTCAGTTAGTACTTTTGGTGTATTCATTAATCGGATGCCATGTTTGTACAAGGCATTAAGATCGTAGTTATCAAAACCAACTGAAATGGTTGCTGCTGCTTTTAATTTTGGCATTTTGGCTAAAAAGTTATCATCAATACGAGTGGGGATGTTACCGATCATGCCTTCGGCATTAGCTAGTGTATCAGTATAGCTTGTTGAATTATAATCTGTGTTGTCATCAAATATGGTTAAATTGAAAGCTTGTTCTAGTCTAGTTTGTTGGTCAGCAGGGATTTTACTGAATAAAACTACGTTCTTTTTCATATACTCTCCTACACAATTTTATTTACATCATTTTGTAACAGTATATCGCTATTTTTTAGAATTGTAATTCAATCAAAATTAGCCGATTTTATGTATGTTAATGAGTTTTAAGAAAGTATGTGTATAAGTCAAAAATAAAATTTGTAATAGTTTAGATAGTAATGTTGATTGTCTATTAATTTAATACTTTGATTAAAATTAATAGGTACGGTTTTATTGATAATTTTATTTTAAATTTTAAAAAAAAATAAAAATAATTATTAATTAAAAATCATTGTGTTAATTGTTTTTTTGTTAAATATTAAAAAATCGGTGAAATTAAATTGAACTTTTCCCTATTTGGATTGTCTATATTAACAGATTATGTTTTTCATTTTTTGCCCTCCACTCGAGTGTTCGAGTGGATTTTTTTTGCCTTGTTTTTGGTTAAAAATAATTTGCGTTTAGTTAAACAGAAATATAGTATCTATTTGGGTTATTAAATAGCATTATTTTATCAATTCTTCCTTCAATATTTTTTCACTTTATGTTGAGTTGCTAATTCTAAAAATAAATATCTAGCAATAAAATGCGTTTTAATAATAGTTTTATTTATGTGAGCTGAGAGAGTTTTCATGTTATTTACAAAAAGAATACAAGGGCACCTTGTTGCACTTATGACAGTGTTTATTTGGGGAACAACTTTTATTGCAACTAAAGTTTTATTAATCGATTTTAAGCCGATTGAAATTCTGTTTTTTCGATTTAGTTTAGGGTATGTTGTCCTTTGGATCTTAGCACCACGTTTTTTTGCATGGCAGGGTTTTAAAAAAGAGTTTATGTTTTTGTGTGCTGGGCTGTGTGGTGTCACTTGTTATTTTTTGTGTGAAAATATTGCATTAACTTATACAACGGCATCTAACGTTGGGATTATTACTACTTTAGCACCAATATTTACTGCGATATTATCGATATTCTTTTTAAAGGCCGAAAAACCGTCTAAACGTTTTTATATTGGTTGTTTATTTGCCGTTATTGGTGTTGGTATCATTAGCTTTAATGGAAAGTTTGTTCTTTCGCTCAATCCACTTGGTGATCTGCTAACTATGTTAGCTTGTTTGTTTTGGGCTTGTTATTCAATTTTGGTAAAAAAGAGTAGTAATTATGGTTACAATACAATTTTATTAACAAGAAGATTCTTTTTTTATGGTCTGATGTTGATGTTGCCAGTATTGTCTTTCTTCGATTTTGAATGGCATTTTTCTCGTTTTACCGATCCTGTAAATCTACTCAATATTTTATTTTTAGGTGTCGGTGCTTCGGCAATTTGTTTTGCATCTTGGAATTATGCTGTTAAATTAGTAGGGGCAGTAAAGATTAGTATTTATTTATATTTAGTGCCTATTCTTACCATTATTGCTGCAGTTGTTATTTTGAATGAACCTTTTACTTGGATTGCCGCTATTGGTACATTGTTTACGCTTTGCGGTGTACTATTGTCAGAAGGTAAGGTTAGTATAAAAAGAATCTAATTTTTTATTTGTCTATGAAAGCCCAAAAGACCCACTAGTCTCTTGGGTTTGATAGTTTTTTTATATTTTTGATATCATTAATTAAGTTGTTGTACTCTTTTGTCGATGGCATCCATAATAATTTGTCCAAGATGTTCATAATTTTCATCAAAATGGTGTCCGCCGGGTAGTTTGAATGCTTCACCTTTCATTTCTGGTTGTAAGCATCCTGTTTCGTCTTTTTCTTCTTCACCGTAAATACAAAATAGTTTACTTGCCGGAATTTTGTTGACTTCTGGCCCTGTTTTCATTTCGTTGCCTGATTGGCCAAGCCAGCCACTGATTTCGATTTCAAAATTAGCATCTTTTGAAAAGGCGATCATAACAATTGCTTGAACACTATTTTGATCTGCAATTGATAAACGATTATAAAGCGAAGGTAAGATGTCTCCACCAAATGAATATCCTGCCAGCACAAAACGGGTTGTCCCCCATTTTTCTCGGTATTGTTGCATTAAGTAGCTCAGATCTTTAGCGCTACGTTCAACCGAACGATGTTGCCAAAATAGCTTTAGTGCATCAACTCCAACCACGGAATAACCGTGCGAAGCCATGTATTCAGCTGATACTTTATCTAAATCACGCCAGCCCCCATCACCCGAATAATAAAGTGTTACTGTATTAGGGTGAACTTCTTTATTGGTTGCCGGTAATTCAATAACAGGTAGTTGTTCATATTTTCCAAATAAAACCGATGCAAGGTGTAAGCTTAGTAGTTCAACTGGCGAGGCTTGATACTCCCCTATTGACGTTGTAACAGCGATTTTTTTTTGTTCACGTGGAAAGACAGCCACTTCTTCTTCAGGTGGGTTATTCCAAATCACTTGCCATGTTCCATGGCTTGCTTGTGCTGGCAAAGGGAGGTCACAATCTTTATGATTTAATGTAAATTCAATTGATAGTGCTTTCGCATCATCATTTTTTTGCTCTGTTAACCAACGGTAAGCAAAAGCCGCACCTTCTTGCATTCCAGCAACGACAAATTGTGATTCATTTAATATCTTGACGGCTTGATTAAAGCGGTTTTGTTGTTCGCTACAACTCTTTTCTTTTGGTTTTAATTCAAACTGTACTAGTTTGGCACCCATTTTTTCGGATAAGTCTAATAGCTGTTGTTCTGTAAAATGATTTCTATTGGTGGCAACAATGATAGCAGCAGCTTCAGCTTGTTGTTTAGGGCTTGCTGATATGATCGAAAAGTCATTGCTGATTGTTATCGTTTTTACTGATGCACGACTTTGGTTTTTTATCAAATACCAACCAATAAATCCTAGTAATGTTATGAGTATTACGGTAATTAAGAATAAAATATAACGTATTATTTTTTTCATTTTATGAACTCTTATTCTTTTTTAGCCCTGTTATGCCGCCTGAAATGAGCATGGTTGTGTCAATTATTGCAACTAAAGGATCAAGTCCTGCAGGAACGGCCATATAACGCGGTTCCCAATGTGTTGCGAACTTTTCTTTAAAACGGCGTAATCCTTGAAAATTATAAAAACGCCCACCACGACGAAAAACTAATGCACCGAGCCTTTGAATCATAGGCGCTCCCCGACGCCTTTGCATTCCAGCAAGGGGTACCATGCCTAAGCTGAAGTATTTAAATCCTTTTTCTTGATAATGTAAAATCAAACCAACCATCAAAAATTCCATCGTTAATTTGGGAATATCTTGCACAACACGCATTAAATCGATACTAGCTGAATAGTTTTGATTAGTTTCTAACAAATTAACAAAAGCAATAATGCGTCCTTCATATTCGATGGCTGCGATTGTAAAATTATCTAAATATTGTTTAGAAAAAGATCCTAATGAGAATTTTTTTTCTTTCGAATGTTTGTTTTTAAGCCAAGCATCCGATACAGCTTTTAATTGCTCAAGTGGCGCAGTTCCTGGTGGATAGAATTTTAATGAGAGTCCATCGCGTTGCCCACGATTCCATGTATAACGAAGATCTTTATAAGTTTTTGATGTTAAGTCAAATATTTTTAAGTTGACTAATGCTTCTTCGCCGAGCTTAACTGTGCGCAAACCAATATCCATATAGAAAGGCAGATTAGCCGCTTTGACTTGATAAAACACAGGACGTAGGTGATGTTCGTCACATAAATCACGGAATGACCAAATCAAATCGGCTTTTTCGGCGTTATCTCCTATTGGGTCATAAAGGGCGACCATGCTTCTCCCTCGTCTTGAATACATGATGAATGCTGTTTCGCTGGCATTAAAAAGTAATGATTTATCACCACTCATCGCAAGCCCACCTTCTGGTTGTTTTGAATCTAAAACAATTTGGTAAGCTTTGCTAAGCTGGTCATTGTTAGGCGTGGTTAAAATAGGTAATGCGGGACGGAAAATCCAAAATAGCATGACACAGCTTAATAAAATAAAGCTTCCCAAAGCTGCACGTAGTGCTCGAGGAACTTTGCTATCTAACTCAAATTGCCACCATAATGAGTGGCTATAAGGTACGTCTTGATAGATGAATAATATTACCCACACAAAAAGGGCTATGGTGCAAAAGCAAATTGCAAAAAAATTAAAAGAAAACGGTATGACGATTAAGCGGCTTTTTCGATAAAAAGCATGTCTAAAATGGATTAATAAGATCGCGACGCATAATAATACGCTGGCCTCTATCCAATGCAATCCTCGTAGTAATGAAAGTGCAGATCCTATTAGTAATAATATGACCGAAACACTCCAAGCCGAAAATAACCGGCGACGTAATCCCATTGCGAGTAATAAGAATAAAACACCAATTAAGCTAGCACTTAAATGCGCAATGTTGATCACTTTTTCAGGAATAAGAGAGATGATTAATTTGCGGTTAAAACCAGGTAAAACGCTTGAGAACATCATAACAACGCCAGCAAAAAAAACTGTTGCTGCCATGACTGACGCAGCAATACCTGTTTTGGCTTCTTTAGCTTGTGGAGGGGCTAAGAAGTTTTTCCCCTCATTGGCAAGTAACAAAATACTGGCTGGAATTAGGGGGAGTAAAATATAAATGATACGATAGAGAACAAGTGCAACGGTTAACGATGCGGTCCCTATTTCTGATGATAATGACGCTAGCATAATAGCTTCAAAAACACCTACACCACCAGGCACATGGCTTAACACTCCAGCGACTAATGCGAGAATGTAAATCATAATAAAAGTGAAGAAATTAGGTTGTATTGGCAATAAAAAATAAAGTATAGCGCCAGCTAAAACAGCATCAAATAGAGTGATAACAAGCTGACAACTTGCCAATTGAATGTTAGGTAAACGGATTGTCCAGCGAAATAATTTAAATAATCTGGTATTTTCATTCGGCCTTTCAGGCAATCGATGATAGCATAAAAAAATGAGCAACAAGGCATAGATGCTAAATATTGAGCCTGCTGTTAACCATACGCTGTTTTTTGTCATATGAAGCGCTAACATGGTTTGATGAGGATGGATGAGGGCTGCGATTGCTGCAAATAACGGTAATGAAAAACCTAATGATAATGTCACAAAAAGAGACATTCTAGCAACATCTATAGCGGTTAAACCTTGTTTAAAGTAAAGACGACACCTTACAGCACCACCTGATAACGCCGATAGACCGATTGCATTACCAATAGCAGAGGCGCAAATTCCACCAACAATAATAGTAGAGGGTTTTAAATTAACGCCTGCGTAACGTGCGGCTGACCATTCGTAACAGATTAACATTAAATAGCTACCGATCGCAGATAGGCATGATAATGCAATTGTACGCATAGATAAATTATGTATTGCGAGTTTTAACTCACTAAGATTGATTTCTTTAAGTAAGTGCCAGCATACAATAAGTGCTATGAAAAAAATAGATAGGCCAAATAGTAGAGCTAAAAATTGGCGATAGCGAGTGAAGTATTCTATGAACTGCCAAGGCAAAACTTTACGCGCTGATATTTTCACTTAATCAACTCCAATACTTGCTTCGATAATATTTTTATTTTCGCATTCTACCTTCCCAATCTAGTTAAAACAATCATAGAAACATAAAAAATATTCACATTAAATATTTTTTTAATTTATGTTATCAAGTTTACTTAATATTTAAAAAAATAGTTAGAAGTTTGTTTATTTATATAAATCGAAATATTAGTATGTAATGGTGGCGAGAAACGTCATAAATACATGTCATTAAGGAGGTAAGATTTTATCGCAATAATATATAAATAGCTAAGGTTGATCATTGGCCAAAATGAATATTAATTTACTATGTTTAGTGAAGTATTTGACAACTATTTTTTATTAATTCTATTTAAATTTTATGTAGTTATTATTTTATCTTAATTAACTTTTTGAGTAAAAACTGGATGAATAAATTACCAAATACACAATTAACAGAGCAACAGCAAAAAATTGTTTTGGATATCCAACTTTTTGTGAAACAAAAACTTATTAATGACTTTTCGGGTCATGATATGGCGCATATTGAACGGGTGGTGAGATTGGCTGTGCAGATTTTGCAACATGAACCCAAAGCTAATAGCTTTATTGTGATTGTGAGTGCTTATTTACATGATGTTATTGATGACAAAGTAGTTGACGATGTCGACCAAGCTACCACTGAACTACGTCAGTATTTAACATCGCTAGCTTTGACTAATAACGAAATTGAGTTGATTTTTGCTATTATCGAAAACATGTCATATCGAAAAAATCTTTCAAATAAAAAAACGTTATCGCTTGAAGGTCAAATTGTACAGGATGCTGATCGTTTAGATGCACTGGGCGCAATTGGCATTGGGCGTACTTTTTATTATGGAGGAAATAAGCATAATATAATGCACGATCCTTTAATTCCGCCAAGAATGTCAATGACAGAACAGAATTATAAACAACCTAATACCGTCATTAATCATTTTTACGAGAAGCTTTTTTTGCTTAAAGATATAATGAATACTAAAACAGCAAAAAAAATGGCTAAGCAGAGGCATCGCTTTTTGGTTCAATTTGTCGCGCAGTTTGAAAAAGAGTGGTTGGGTGAAAACTCATGAATGATCACCTGATTTTTGAATAGTTGGGTTAGGCGAGTATGCCGTACGCTACCTTAAAAACGGATGTTAATCTATCTCAAGATCGCTTGGTTTTTTTACAATTAGAACGGTATTGGTGCACCAACAAGCCACAGAACAATAGGTAATGTGATTAAGCTTAATAATGTGCTTAATAAGGTTGCACTGGATACCAGTTCTGGGTGAGTATCAAACTGAACTGACATGAGCGTTGTATTGGCTGCGCTTGGCATTGCAGCTAATACAATTAATGCCTGCTTATAAATTGGTAAAATGGGCATAAAATAGACCATGCAAAATGCGACTAGTGGTGAAATAATCATTCGAGTAAGTAATGAAAATGAAAGCTTGGGATAATCCAGTTGTTGGATCTTTATTTTGGCAAGTTGCATTCCCAAAATGATCATAATCACAACGATCGATGAATCGCCAATCATTCCAATGGATGTCATAATTGATTTAGATAAAGGAATATGACATAACTGAAAAAGAATACCTAAAAAAGCGCCATAAGCTACAGGCATTCGGATAACTTTATTAATGACATCTTTTTGACTGACAATGTCTCTACGAGCGCTGCCTTTTGCTGCATAATAGATACCAACAGTGCTCATTACAAATTGTTGTAATACCATCATAATCACGCCAAGGTCAAATCCAACTGAGCCAAAAAAAACTAACAGTACTGGTGTACCATAATTACCATTATTCATAAAACATGAACTTAAAATCATGGCGCAGCGCTCTTTGGTTGAATATTTCATTATCGTAGACAAAATTGAGATGATAATAACTAATGAAAAACAAAGACCCAAAATATAACAAATATAAAATAGATAATCGGTAGTCAAATTATGCGTATAAAATGTTTTAAATGCCAAAAAAGGGGATAGTACATAAAGTGACATTTTTGATAGATTAGCAACATCAAAATTTAAGGCTTTTTGTGCGATGAAGCCCACAATAAAAATACAAAAAATAGGGAATAAAATAATAAAAAATTGCATAAGTTATATCTTTTTGGGTTAATTTTATTAATTCATTGAATCAAGAGCAATAACGATTGATTCTCGAAGCTTTTGACAAGTATCATCATCAAGCGCTTGGTTGTGTTTATCTGTTAAAATAAACAGATCTTCAATATGTTCGCCGATAGTTGCAATTTTTGCACTGCGTAATGATAAGTCCAAGTTAGCAAATATTTCACCCACATAAGCAAGCAATCCCGGTCTATCGAGTGCAATGAGTTCCATATAAGTTTGACTATCATTGAAAGCAGAAAGAAAGTTAACTTGAGTGGGTACTAAAAACGATCGTAACCGTTGTTTAGGTGGTTTAATGGTTACACCTTTATAAATAGGTTGCTGTAGTGCTCTATCAAGCGCATTTACTAGGCCTTGATTTCGATCTTCTTGTACTGTTTGTCCATTAGGATCTAATACAATGAAAGTATCAAGTGCAAAGCCTTTTTTATTTGTAATGATAAGCGCATCGTGAATTGTTAAATTGTGCATACTTAGCGTATTACAGACAGTTGCAAATAAGTAAGGTCTATCTGGCGAATAAATAAAAATTTCACTGCCACCATGATATGGATGAGGATTTATGGCTACCAAGATTTTGGTCAAATCGTGCTGTAATAAAATTTGTGTATGCCATACAATCTGTTCTTTAGTATAACGAAGAAAGTAATCAACACGATAGCGTTGCCAAAGATCTTTAACGATCTGTTCATCATAATTTTGCTTAAGTAAAATGGCTAACGCTTCTTGTTTATTTTTACGTGCTATACTTCGTTGCTCAGGAATTTGGCGGATATCTGAATCAAAGGAGTTTTTTGCATTAAGGTAGAGTTCACGCATTAAACTTTGTTTCCAACTATTCCACAGAGTTTCGTTTGTTGCACACACATCCGCCACTGTAAGACAAAGCAAATACTGTAAACGACGTTTACTTTTGACAATTTGAATAAACTCGTTGATAACGGTAGGATCTTGTAAATCGCGACTTTGTGCTGTTACCGACATTAGTAGGTGATAACGTACTAACCAAATAACTAACTCAGTATCTTTGGTCTCTAATCCGTGCAATTGGCAAAATTCTTCAACTAGATGGGCTCCAATTTCAGAATGATCACCATGTCGTCCTTTACCTATATCATGAAATAATCCCGTAATAACTAATAATTCAGGTTTAGATAATTTAGCAAAGACTTTTGCGCTATTAGGGTGTTTTTGTTTGCCGCTTTCTGTTTTTAGACTATCGAGCTCAAGCAATAAGCGGATGGTGTGTTCATCAACGGTGTAAGCATGAAACAGGTCAAATTGCATCATGCCAGATATCTGTTTCCAGCCCGGTATATATACCGAAAGTATGCCATATTTATGCATGGGTAAAATTGCTTTTTCAATTGCATCTGGGTGTTTGATAATTGACATAAAAAGCGATCTTGCTTTGGCATTTTCACAAAGTAAATTAGTTAGAGAACGTCTTGCTGAGCGTAATTGTCGAATGGTATTAGAATAAAGTCCAATCACTTGAGGATTAAGCAATATTGTATAAAACAGCTGCATAATCATAATAGGATCTTTTTTAAAGATCTCATCATCTCTTACATCAATGAGTTCGTCTCTAATTTGAAAATATTCATCGATATTATAAGGTTTATTTTGTGGGCTATGATGATTAAGAATAGATTCATAAAACAGCTGTAATAGCATTTGATTGAGTTCAGTAATATTGTGAGCAACACGATAATAATCATGCATCATTTTTTCTACAGGTGTGTTACCTTCACCTTTGTAACCTAACATATTGGCAATGCTAAGTTGTCGATCAAAAAGCAAGCGGTTATCATAACGAGAGATCACGCAGTGCAAGGCAAAACGCATTCGCCATAAAAATTTACGACACGTTTTAAAGTCTGCAATATCTTCAGGAGTTAAGTAGTTGAAATCGGACATTTTTTGCAAAAATTCGCCACCAAAATGGCGAGTTGCGATCCATTGAATGATTTGCATATCCCGCAAACCACCTGGACTATTTTTTAAATCAGGTTCTAGATTATAAGAGGTACTGTGATATTGTTTGTGGCGTTCTTGTTGTTCTTGAATTTTTGCTTTATAAAAGGCATGGGAAGGCCAGATTTTATCGCTAAAAATTTGTTTATGTAGTTCATCTAACAGTAATCGATTTCCCGAAATAAGTCTTGACTCAATCAAATTAGTCATTATGGTGATGTCATTTTTTGCTTCTTGTAGGCAAATTTTTAATGTCCTCACACTGTGCCCTATATCTAAATGTAAGTCCCATAACAAGCGAACAAGATCACCAATTTGTTTTTCAATTTCTTTAGTTAATGGATAATCACTAAGAATCAAAATATCAATATCTGACAATGGATGCAATTCAGCCCGTCCATAACCGCCAACGGCAACCAAAGCAATGCGGTTGCGTTTAAAGAAAGAGGAGACATGTTTAGGTATTTGGTAAAAAGACCATAATCGTTCAAGCAAACGATCGATAAATTGACTACGTAAATGCACTAGCGTATCAATATCAACTTGTTGCTCAAATTGCAGCATAGACCATTGTTGAAAAGCTTCAAGCTGTTGCTTTAGAGAGAGGATATTTATCTGTTCATCGCTAAAATCAAGCGGTGATACAGGGTAAAACAGATGCGTTTTAGTCATGGTCATATTATCAAATCAAGATAATTCAATAGCCATATCCTTACCCGATTTTCAATGAGTGTCAAGCTACCGTTAGAATAATATGATTATTTATGACTGATAGTTATAATCAAAAAGGAACAATAATTTGTTCCTTTTTTTAAACTTTCAATAAAATATAAGTTTTAGTATAAAACCTATAAGGTAAAATCGCTTAAATCATCTTCATTCATTTCAGCATCAATTTGCCCAACCAAATAAGAGCTCATTTCGGCTTCTTGTGGCGCAACTTGTACATTATCAGATACTAGCCAATTATTGATCCATGGAATTGGATTTGATTTGGCTTCAAACGGTAATTTTAGTCCAACCGCTTGCATACGGATGTTGGTGATGTATTCGACATATTGGCATAAAATGTCTTTATTCAAACCAATCATTGATCCACCTTCAAACAAGTATTCTGCCCACTCTTTTTCTTGATTTGCTGCTTGCAAAAAGAGGTCATAACATTCTTGTTCACACTCTTTGGCTATGTCTGCCATTTCAGGATCATCTTCGCCACTTCGTAGCGTATTAATCATAAATTGTGTGCCGGTTAAATGTAGGGCTTCATCACGAGCAATAAGTTTAATGATTTTTGCATTACCTTCCATGAGCTCACGTTCTGCAAAGGCAAATGAACAAGCAAAACTAACATAAAAACGAATAGCTTCAAGTGCATTGACGCTCATTAAGCACAAATAAAGTTTCTTTTTTAGTTCGCGTAAATTAATCGAAACAGTGCGATTATTGATATTGTGTTTACCTTCGTTAAATAAATTATAGTAACTTGCGTAGCTAATAAGGTCATCGTAATAACCTGCAATGTCACCGGCACGTTTTTGTATTTCTTTATTGGTGACAATATCATCAAAAACGACAGATGGATCGTTAACAATATTACGAATGATATGTGTATATGAACGTGAGTGAATGGTTTCTGAAAACGACCAAGTTTCTACCCATGTTTCAAGTTCTGGAATAGAAATTAGGGGTAATAATGCAACATTGGGGCTGCGTCCTTGAATTGAATCAAGCAAGGTTTGATATTTTAAATTACTAATAAAAATATGTTTTTCATGTTCTGGCAATGCGGCGTAATCAATACGATCTTGAGAAATATCGACTTCTTCAGGGCGCCAAAAGAAAGAGAGTTGTTTTTCAATTAATTTTTCAAACATTTCATACTTTTGTTGATCATAACGCGCAACATTTACTGGTTGTCCAAGGAACATGGGTTCTTTAAGCTGGTCGTTATGCACATGCGAAAAGGTACTGTAATTCATACTCATAAAAGAACTCCTACTAATTTATCGTTGCTTTTACCGCTACCTTTCGACAGTGTAAAAGGTAAATGAGTGG
The DNA here is from genome assembly GCF_009795795.1 of Gilliamella sp. Pas-s95. Lineage (NCBI taxonomy): Bacteria > Pseudomonadati > Pseudomonadota > Gammaproteobacteria > Orbales > Orbaceae > Gilliamella > Gilliamella sp. Pas-s95. Next base: position 17,717 of record NZ_WTFC01000027.1, read on the forward strand.
GGAATGATTTTCCCCTCATAAAAATTTTATTTTATTATGTTGCTATTTAGGTCTTAACAATGGCTAAATTTTACAAGCGCCACCTTCACAACCATCGTCACTGTGTGTTGTTGGAACAATATCACCTTGAATATCTTCAGCACCATCGCGTGTATTATGATAATAGAGTGTTTTTACGCCAAATTTATAAGCGGTCAATAAGTCTGATAATAGCTGTTTCATCGGTACTTTATCATTTGGGAATTTAGTCGGATCATAATTCGTATTAGCCGAAATTGATTGGTCAATAAATTTCTGCATAATTCCTACTAATTGTAAATAACCTGTATTATTTGGAATTTGCCAAAGTAATTCGTAGAAATTTTTCAAATTGTTATAATCTGGAACTACTTGTTTTAAAATACCATCTTTAGACGCTTTAACGCTAATAAATCCTCGTGGTGGTTCAATGCCATTTGTTGCGTTAGATATTTGTGATGAGGTTTCTGATGGCATTAATGCTGATAAAGTTGAATTACGAAGCCCATGAGTTTTAATTGATTCTCGTAGTGATTCCCAATCATAATGTAAAGGTTCTTTTGTAATAGTATCTAAATCTTTTTTGTAAGTATCGATTGGTAAAATGCCTTGAGCATAAGTTGTTTCGTTAAATAGTGGGCATGCACCCTTTTCTTTAGCAAGATTATTAGAGGCTTTTAACAAGTAATATTGCATGGCTTCAAAAGTACGATGCGTTAAATTATTAGCGCTACCATCAGAATATTTAACCCCATTTTTGGCTAAATAATAAGCATAGTTAATGACGCCAACGCCTAATGTGCGACGATTGATTGAAGAGTTTCGAGCAGCAGGAACAGGATAATTTTGGTAATCCAGCAGCGAATCAAGCGCACGTACAGTTAAGTCAGCAAGTTCTTCAAAGTCATCTAATGATTCGATTTGACCAAGGTTAAAGGCTGACAACGTACAAAGTGCAATTTCACCTTTTTCATCATTGACATTATTAAGTGGCTTTGTTGGTAGCGCAATTTCCATACATAAATTAGATTGATGAACTGGCGCTAATTGAGCATTAAATGGGCTGTGGGTATTACAGTGATCAACATTTTGGATATAAATACGCCCAGTTGATGCGCGTTCTTGCATTAATAATGCAAATAATTCAACCGCTTTCACAACTCGTTTGCGAATATTTATATCTTGCTCATATTGGTGATAAAGCGTTTCAAATTTATCTTGATCGGCAAAGAAAGCATCATAAAGTCCCGGCACATCTGATGGGCTAAATAAAGTAATATTTTCGTTTTTGATTAACCGTTGATACATTAATTTATTAATTTGCACCCCATAATCTAAATGGCGAACACGATTTTCTTCGACTCCACGGTTATTACGTAAAACTAATAAGCTTTCGACTTCTAAATGCCAAAGAGGATAGAAGACGGTTGCAGCCCCACCACGTACACCACCTTGTGAACAAGATTTAACGGCGGTTTGAAAGTATTTATAAAATGGAATACAACCAGTATGAAAGGCCTCTCCATCGCGAATTGAACTACCTAAAGCACGAATTCGCCCTGCATTTATTCCAATGCCTGCCCGTTGTGATACATATTTTACAATAGCGCTTGCAGTTGCGTTGATTGAATCTAAGCTATCATCACACTCAATTAATACACAGGAACTAAATTGACGAGTAGGGGTGCGCACACCAGCCATAATAGGGGTGGGCAGTGAAATCTTAAAGGTAGATACTGCATCATAAAAGCGTTTTATATAGCTAAGGCGTGTTTCTTTTGGGTAGTTGGCAAATAAACAGGCTGCGACTAGAACATACAAAAATTGCGCGCTTTCATAAATCTCTCCAGTAACGCGATTTTGTACCAAATATTTTCCTTCAAGTTGTTTAACTGCGGCATATGAAAAAGACATATCTCGCCAATGATCGATGAACTTATCCATTTCCGCAAATTCTTCTGGAGTATAATCTTCAAGCAGATGTTCGTCGTATCGTTTATTTTCTACTAACTTCTTAACATGTTCGTAAAGAGATGGTGGTGTAAACTGGTTAAAGGCTTTTTTACGTAAATGAAAAATAGCTAAGCGAGCGGCCAAGTATTGGTAATCAGGGGCATCTTGAGATATAAGATCGGCTGCAGCACGAATAATTGTTTCATGGATATCTGAAGTTCGGATTCCGTCATAAAATTGAATATGAGAACGCAATTCAACTTGTGATACCGAAACATTATCTAATCCTTCGGCTGCCCATGTAATGACTTTATGGATTTTATCAAGATTTATTGGCTCTTTTTTGCCGTTTCGCTTTGTGACAAGTATTGATTTATTCATTTTTCATTCACTGTAATTATGTATTTTTGTAATAGTTATAGTAATTGATATTTATCAAAATATACAATATATAGTACCTATTAATTATTTAATTACTATATATAGTGTGCTTGTGAATCGGTAATGCTGATTTTATTAACGAAAATCAGGTTTTATTGATTTTAAAAGGTACTGTTAGTTTTTATTAACAGCCCCATAAAGATAGGTATAAGTGGAAAAAATTAAAATATTGTATGTGATAAGATCTACCTATGAATAGATAGATCTTAAAATTTACAAGGGCGCTGTCAATACCTTATCTTCTAGGTATAGATACGCATATGCCATTTTTATCTTCTTTTTCTTTATCGCGACAATGATATTTACCGTCATAAGTATGTATATCACAATACTCTCCTACCCATGTATTCCATAAGTAGTATCGATTATAACTATTTGGTTGGTCTTCATCTGGTCCAAAAGATCCTGGATAAGGTTGTTGGCCCGGATCGCCCCATTCACTAAATAATGTTCCTATTTCACGTGTATATAATATTTCTTTTTTCTTATCACTTAACTTCGCATTGCTTACTTCGTTATCGTGACTTAAGCGATAACGACCACTTTTATTTGAACATGCCTCAATAACCTCATCAAGATCACCTTTCATCGCTTGTAGTATTCCTTTTTTGTTATATTTTTGCTTCCAAGCATCAAACCATTTGGTAAGGGTAAATGAGTATTGAATTGTTGTATTTTTGGTTTTGTTTTTTCCTTCAATGACAACGGTATACCCAGAGCCAGAACCCATAACATGTTGCCAAGCTTTACCTGGATTTCTTGCATCAGGGGTATTGAAAGTTACCGTGACATAATTAGTATTATTGGTGACATTAACTAATGCATTGCCTTGCTTAACTGTCCAAATGTAGTTTGAGGCGATACCTTGGTTGGACAAAAGCAAATCAAATTTAGCGCCATAAAAACCTGTAGTTGGGAAATTTTTTGTTGGATTAACACTCGATTGATGTAAGAAACCATAATTTGGATTCCATTGGTTTTTGTGACTCCCTTTAACCGTAGATGGATTTAATGAAGGTTTAGCATAACAAACAAAAGCATCATCTAATATAGTATACGTTTTAGATGGATGAGTGATGACATCCTCATTAGGATAGGTATTGGTATTAGGGATACCATACTGTGAAGATAAAATTAAATCAGCCGATAATTTGACTTTAAAAGGTGCATGCATTCCTTTTGAGGATAAGCTACAAAAAGTATCGTTATCCTTAGGGGTAAATTCAACAAGTTCATTATTTCGGTTAGTATAATACCAAGTCATATTAATTTTTTGTTGTCCCATGAGTTCAAGTGCTTTTAATTCATCGCCATCAAGATCAAAGTACTCATTACTATTCGGTTGTTTTATTGGCGCTGCATTAATTGTATTTTTGAAAGGGTAATGATGCTGAATGGGTAAATACTTTACTTCATCTCCATAATAGTTTTTGTTATCTACACTCAAACCAAATAAATTTAAATCATCGATGTTCTGCTCAATTATTGGAGATAGAGATGGGTGTATCCCGTGAATAGCTTGAGTTGTGTGAACGCTAAGACTTGCATGACTTATTTCGGAAAATTGCGATAATATTGTGGTGTATATCACCGATTTTAAATGTTTTTTTGTTATTACTTGATTCATGTTTGAACTCCTTTTCATTATTTTTTTATCCTAAAAAAATTAAAAGTCATCATAAAATGATGACTACTTTTAAAATTTGGCGATTTTAGATTAGGCCATGATAACTAGTCAAATGATATCTTTTTTAAAAATAGCTAATTGATCAAATTTTAGTTGATTGGTTGGATGGATGTGTAAAAGTATGAAATTAAACTTGATTTTTTTTAGACTTATAGCGTTGAATTAAACTCGTTTGGTTTTGTGCATCTAGCCATGCTAATTTATCTGTGTAATTTTTCTCGGCACCACGTGTTGTGGGGTGGTAGTATTTTGTGTCTGCCATTTCTTGAGGAAAGTAATTTTCACCTGCGGCAAAAGCATTTGGCTCGTCGTGGGCGTAGCGATATTCGGCACCGTAGCCTAGTTTTTGCATTAAATTAGTTGGTGCGTTACGTAGGTGTTCTGGGACATCATAATCTGGTTTAGATTGTGCATCGGCCATTGCTTGTTTAAAAGCAAGGTAAACAGCATTGCTTTTTGGCGCGCAAGCAAGGTAGATAATAGCTTGTGCAATTGCTCGTTCTCCTTCAGCTGGACCCACTCGGGTAAAACAGTCCCATGCTGCTAGTGCCACTTGCATCGCTCTTGGATCGGCATTGCCGACATCTTCTGAGGCAATAGCTAATAACCGACGAGCGACATAAAGGGGATCGCCACCGGCCGAGATAATCCTAGCATACCAATAAAGTGCAGCATCGGGTGCTGAGCCTCGAATCGATTTGTGGACAGCTGAAATTAAATCATAAAAACGGTCACCTTGGTTATCAAACCTAGCGCTGCGTTCACCCATTACCTCCTTGAGTAGTTCAGGAGATAGATCTTGACCATCGGACATGTCAACCAATAGCTCAAGTGTATTAAGCGCACGCCTTGCATCCCCTCCTACAAATTCAGCAATCTGTTTTTTGGTTTCTTCTGGCAGCAGAATATTTCGGTTTCCGTAACCACGGTTGGGATCGTCCATTGCTTGTTGTAAAATCTGTTCAATGTCGTAGTTGGTTAATGATTTAAGCAGATAAACTCGTGCGCGCGATAGTAAGGCGGAATTGAGTTCAAATGATGGATTTTCGGTCGTAGCGCCAATAAATGTTATGGTGCCGTTTTCAACATAGGGTAAAAAGGCATCTTGTTGGCTTTTGTTAAAGCGGTGAACTTCGTCAACAAATAAAATAGTGCGAATGCCTGCTTGTTGATTAATTTTAGCTCGTTCAATCGCTTCGCGAATGTCTTTTATACCGGATGTAACGGCAGATACTCGTTCAACTTTTGCATTCGCATGGTGAGCAATGATTTCTGCTAATGTTGTTTTACCGGTACCTGGTGGCCCCCAAAGAATCATTGAATGCAAATTACCAGCTTCAATGGCCTTTGGTAACGGCTTGCTTTTACCTAGCAAGTGCGCTTGCCCTATATATTCAGATAAGGTTCTAGGACGCATTCTTGCTGCTAACGGTTTAAACTCATCAGTGGTAAATTCAAAAGACATACTTGGCATGGAAGATCATTATCCAAATTGACAAATTGAATCTATTATATACTCGTTATTTAATAAGTGAAAAAAGAAAAGAAAATATCTTTTCCCATTAGCATAAAAACGGTAATATTTTGAACTAATTTAGTTATTAGACTTTATTTAAATTGTTAGATGAAAAGTAAGGATTGGGCATGAAGAAGTGTTTATTGTTAATTGGGTTATTAGCGAGCTTATCAGTATGGGCTGGAGATAAAGAAGTATTGCAACAACGTTTAGATAAAATTGAAGGATTTTATGCCAGTTTTTCTCAAAATGTGAAAACTGAAGACAATCAACCTGTGCAGGACGGTAAAGGAGATTTATGGGTTAATAGGCCTTACTATTTTAATTGGACAATGAATGAGCCAGATGAAACTTCAATTATTTCTGATGGAAAAAATATGTGGGTGTATACGCCAGCGGTTGAGCAAGTAAGCGTAATGGATTTAAAAAAAGCGGTTGATAATCGTTTAATGTTACTTATTACTGATAGCCACAATCCAATTTGGGATGTTTATCAAGTGACTCGCAAGCAAGACTCATTTACACTTAAACCGACGGATGGATCTAATCAAGATTTTATTATTTCTGTATTACCTACAGGTATGATTTCAAATTTCACTATTATTGAAGAAGATGGACAACGTAGTTTTTATGATTTGTCTCGACAAAAATTGGGTAAAGTATCATTAGACAAGTTCAAGTTTACGCCACCAGCAGGTGTGACTATTGATGATCAACGCTAGAGTTTTATAATATTTTTGTGCAAAAAATTACTATTTAGGCGTTATTTGGTATATAAAATAACGCCAATTAATTTAGTTGTAAATTTTATTGTTAGTGTTTTTTGTTATCTTGTCTGATGAGAAAGTATTTATTCGTAGTTGTCTTCATTAATGCTAACAACTGGATTATCAGAGAATAGATAATGATCGCGTTTAGTTTCAAAATCCTCGCTTATGGCATCAAATAGCATTTTTTTCGTATTTTCTAAGTGTTGCCACATAGCTAATTTAGCAGCTTTAGGATCTCGATTAATGAGAGCTTCTAAAATTTTGTCGTGTTCTTCCCACCAACTTTCAATATCTTGTTGTTGAACATGCTCATGAAGTTTTTTCCATAAAGGGTTTAATGTTCTTTGTCGCCATGTTTCTTGAACAATGGTAGTTAAAGCTGTATTACGAGTTATCATAGCGATTTGAGTATGGAATTTTAAGTCCCAATTCGAATCACGATAGTGATCTTCTTTTTTTGCATTATGTTGGATTTCTAATAGTTTAACGATATCATCTTTAGTAATTTGAGTTGCGGCAAATTCTGCAATATTGCTTTCTATTAGTTGACGAGCTTGCAGTAGTTCAAATGGCCCAGTGGTAGAAAAATTTAAACCGGGTGAAGATGTTAAAATATTGGATTGTAAACTATTGGCAATAACATGAATACCAGATCCTTTTCGTGCATCAACAAAACCTTCAACTTCAAGCATAATAATTGCTTCTCTTACAACTGAGCGACTAACTTCTAGTTCCTCACAAATTAATCTTTCTGACGGTAATTTGCTACCAACTGGGTAAGTACCATTAATAATTCTTTTTTTTAATTCGGTTGCAATAATTTGATAAAGTCGTTGATATTCGTTTTGTTCCTGAGTCATGGTAACTTTTACATAATTCCTAAATTGCTCATCATTGTAAAATAACATCTAATCGTGTGGAATTAAATAATATTGTTCTATTTTTTTCAATTTAAGAGACCATTCATCAAAGATAACTTACAAATGGTAAGTTTGTCATATAATTTATGAGTTTTAATTATGTGATGTATGTCAACTTTTTTAGTTGTCATACATGTTAATATGGGCCAAGATATAAGCATACTTGGAGTATTAATATGTATAAAACAATTAAAAACTTAAGATGGTATATGATAGCGTTAGTAACCATAGGAACAATATTAGGTTATCTTACACGAAATTCTATAGCTGTTGCTGCTCCTGTTTTGAATGAAGTAATGGGTCTGACAACTCAACAATATTCGTATGTCGTCGCGGCATATTCAGCTTGTTATACTATCATGCAGCCTGTTGCAGGATATATTTTAGATCTATTAGGTACACGGCTAGGTTATGCCGTTTTTGCTTTATTATGGTCTGTATTTTGTATTAGCACTGCATTTTCAGGCAGTTGGGTTGGGCTAGCATTTGCACGTGGTGCGGTGGGTGCAACTGAAGCTGCTATGATTCCTGCTGGCTTAAAAGCAACTAGTGAATGGTTTCCCGCGAAAGAAAGATCAATTGCGGTTGGTTGGTTTAATTTGGGGTCGTCATTAGGTGCTATGATTGCTCCTCCGTTAGTTGCATGGGCTATTTGGTTCCATAGTTGGCAATGGGCATTTGTTTTATGTGGCTTATTAAGTTTTATTTGGGGGATTTTTTGGTTCATACTTTATCGTCATCCAACTAAACAAAAATATTTATCTGAAGAGGAAAAGAAATATATTTTATCTGGTCAAGAGGCTAGTCATCAAACTTCCAACACTGAAAAATTACCAGCTAGTAAAATCCTTGCCAGTCGACGTTTTTGGGGTATTGCATTGCCAAGATTTTTAGCTGAACCAGCTTGGGGGACGTTTAACGCTTGGATCCCTTTATTTATGTTTACTGCCTATGGTTTTGACTTAAAACAAATAGCAATATTTGCTTGGATGCCAATGTTATTTGCTGATATTGGGTGTGTGCTTGGTGGGTATATGTCTCCATTTTTTCAAAAACGTTTTAATGTTAGTTTGATTAACTCTCGTAAATGGGTGGTTACTGTCGGGGCAGTATTGATGATAGCACCAGGTTTAATTGGTTTATTCTCAAGTCCTTATGTCGCTATATTTTTATTCTGTATTGGAGGCTTTGCTCATCAGACATTATCAGGTGCTTTAATTACCTTATCATCAGATGTTTTTGGCCGAAATGAAGTAGCGACAGCAAATGGCTTTACAGGTATGGCGGCGTGGTTAGCAAGTACAATTTTTGCGTTAATTGTTGGCGCACTTGCTGATACTGTTGGCTTTAGCCCACTATTTATCATTTTAACTTGTCTTGATCTTTTAGCTGCTGTCGCAGTATGGACAATTTTAAAAACACCGACAACAAATGAATAATAATTAATTTGATTACATATGATATTAACCTATGTAATTAAATAGTTAATACTACATTATGGAGAAGAAAATGTTTTTTTTAACTGAAGATTTTTTACTAGACACAGAATTTTCTCGTCAGCTTTATCATAATTATGCTGCTGAACAGCCGATTTTTGATTACCACTGTCATTTACCACCTGAACAAATTGCTCAAGATTATCAATTTAAAAACCTGTATGACATCTGGTTAAAAGGTGATCATTATAAATGGCGTGCGATGCGTACTAATGGTGTTGCTGAAAAATTTTGTACTGGTACTGACGTAGATGACTTTGAAAAATTTAAAGCTTGGGCTGAAACCGTACCACATACCATAGGCAACCCTCTATATCATTGGACTCATTTAGAGCTTCGTCGACCATTTGGTATTGATAATATTTTATTATCTCCATCAACTGCTGAAGTGATTTGGAATAAATGTAATGCAATGCTAGAAACTAAAGCTTTTTCAGCCCGTAGCATTATGAAAAAAATGAACGTCAAAATGGTCGGTACTACTGATGATCCGATTGATGATTTAGTTCATCATAAAACGATTGCACAAGATAGCTCATTTGATATTAAAGTGTTACCAAGTTGGCGCCCCGACAAAGCGTTTAATATTGACTCTGAATTTTTTGTTGCTTACTTAGAGAAATTATCTGCGGCTGCAGATATGACAATATCAAGCTTTCACGTACTTTGCCAAGCGTTATCAAAAAGAATGGATCATTTTGAGCAACATGGTTGTAAAGTGTCTGACCATGCATTAGATACTGTTGTTTATGAAGAAGCCTCAGAACAAGAGTTAGATACTATCTTAACTAAACGATTGTCGGGTGCTATGTTGAGTGCTAAAGAAACAGCACAATTTAAAACGGCAGTACTTATCTTTTTAGGTGGTGAATATCACAAACGCGGTTGGATACAGCAGTATCATATTGGTGCATTGCGTAACAATAACTCGAAAATGTTTAATTTGATGGGACCTGATGTGGGCTTTGATTCGATTAATGATTCACCAATTGCTCAGCCACTATCTCGTTTGTTAGATGCACAAGCAAAACAAAATGCATTACCTAAAACAATACTCTATTGTTTAAATCCATCTGATAATGAAATTCTAGGTACGATGATAGGTAATTTTCAGGGAGAAGGTATTCGCGGAAAAATGCAATTTGGTTCAGGATGGTGGTTTAATGATCAGAAAGACGGCATGATTCGTCAAATGACTCAACTTGCGCAACTTGGTTTATTAAGTCGTTTTGTCGGTATGTTAACTGATAGCCGTAGTTTTCTTTCTTATACTCGGCACGAATATTTTAGGCGCATTTTATGTCGCATGATTGGCCGTTGGGTTGAAGATGGCGAAGCCCCTCGTGATATCGAGTTATTAGGTCAAATGGTCAAAAATATTAGTTTTGATAATGCTAAAAACTATTTTGGTATTGAATTAAGTTAACTAGTTAAAAAAGAGTGATGCTCATGAAGACATTAAACAGAAAAGACTTTCCCGGCGCAAAATATACTACACGTATTGTTCAGTTTGGCGAAGGTAATTTTTTACGTGCATTTTTAGATTGGCAATTAGACATCCTTAACGAAAAAACAGATCTTGATGCTGGCGTTGTTGTTGTTCGCCCATTAAATACAGACTTTCCACCATCGTTAAATACTCAAGATGGATTATATACTACACTGATTCGTGGTTTAAATGAACATAGTGAAGCAGTAAAAGAATTTAGGATGATACGTTCAGTCAATGATGAGATAAATGTTTATACTCAGTATGATCAATATCTTGAATTGGCTAAAGATCCGAATATTCAATTTATTTTTTCTAATACTACCGAAGCAGGCATCAGTTATGTTGAAAGCGATAAACTTACTGATAAGCCCGCTATTAGTTATCCCGCTAAACTAACTGCTTTTTTACATGAAAGATTTTTACATTTTTCTGGCAGTAAAGAAAGCGGGTTAATCATAATTCCTTGTGAATTAATTGATTATAATGGCGATGCACTTAAAAAATTAGTACTTAACTATGCTCAACAATGGCAGTTATCAGATAAATTTGTTTCATGGATCGAAAATGATAACTTATTTTGTTCAACATTAGTCGACAGAATTGTGCCCGGTTATCCAAAAGCACAAATAACCGAACTAGAAGCCGAATTAGGGTATAAAGATAATTTCATCGATACTGCTGAGTATTTCTATTTATTTGTTATTCAAGGACCTCAATGGTTAGCTGAAAAACTCTGCCTAGATAAGTGCAATATGAATATCAAAATTGTTGATGATATTAAACCATATAAAGAGCGAAAAGTAGCTATTTTAAATGGTGCACATACTGCATTAGTACCTGTTGCTTATCTTGCCGGGATTGACACTGTGGGTGAGTCAATGAATGACCCTCAAATCTTATCTTATATTAAAGATACGATTTTTGATGAGATTATCCCTGTTTTAGATTTACCTCATCAAGAATTAGTGGATTTTGCGGAGTCCGTGATTAGCCGTTTTAAAAATCCATTTATTGAACATCAATTAATGTCAATAGCTTTAAATAGCATGACAAAATTCAAAACTCGGATTCTTCCACAATTACTTGCTTATCAAAAAGAGAAAGGTGTATTACCTAAACATTTAGTCTTTTCTTTTGCGGCTTTAATCGCTTTATATCGAGGTATTCGTAATGAACAAAATTACTCATTACAAGATGATGCCATTTGGTTAGAGCGTTTTCGTTCTGGATGGATGAAAATTGCTGAAGGTCGAGGAACTTTGGCTGATTTAGTTAACACTATATTAAGTGATAATACTCATTGGGAGCATGATTTACTAAGTATTCCTCAATTAGCGGAAACAATAACTCAGTATTTAGCTACCATCATCGAAAAAGGTGTACGCCCTGCGATTGAACAATGTGGTATTAGTGGTAAATAGAATGAGCGATGTAATGATTAAATTTATAAAAATAAATAACAAAGATAATGTTGGTGTAGCATTATCAGATTTGGAAGCACACGAAGCCAATATTGTGGTCGATGGTCACCATATTGATCTACAACAATCTATCAAACAAGGGCATAAATTTGCTCTTAAAGATCTTGAGCAAGGTGAAAATATTATTAAATATGGTTTGCCTATCGGGCATGCAACTTGCTCAATTAAAGCTGGTGAACATATCCATTCGCAAAATTTGAAAACCAATTTGAATGATATTGATGATTATCAGTATCATCCACATTTGTCTAAAAATGATTCATTACACGAAATACCAGACAAGGAAGTGCAGATTTACCGTCGTAAAAATGGTCAAGTAGGTATTCGCAATGAACTTTGGATTATACCGACTGTGACATGTATTAATGGTATTGCACAACAAATTGTTAAACAGTTTTGTGATGAGTTAAATAATCAATTAGAAATTGATGGTATTACCGTGCTTGAGCATCCTTATGGATGTTCTCAATTAGGACAAGATCATAAAAATACCAAAATTATTTTACAAGATTTAGTCAAACATCCTAATGCTGGAGCAGTGTTAGTGATTGGACTAGGTTGTGAAAATAACCAAATATCTGAGTTCAAAGCTGATTTGGGCGAATATGATGAGTCTCGAGTCAGATTCCTTGTTGCGCAACAAGAAACAGATGAAGTTGAATCAGCTTTAAGTCACCTAAGAGAACTTTACGCTATTATGAAAAATGATAAGCGGGAATTAGGTCGATTAAGTGAATTGAAATTTGGTTTAGAGTGCGGTGGTTCGGATGGTTTTTCTGGTATTACCGCCAACCCAATGCTTGGGTTATTTTCTGATTACGTTATTTCACATGGTGGAACTAGTGTACTTACTGAAGTGCCAGAAATGTTTGGTGCTGAAAATATTTTAATGTCGCATTGTGTTGATGAGTCGACCTTTGATAAAACAGTGCATATGATTAATGATTTTAAACAATATTTTATTTCAAATAACCAACCTATTTATGAAAACCCCTCACCAGGAAATAAAGCTGGCGGTATCACCACACTAGAAGAAAAATCACTTGGCTGTACTCAAAAAGCCGGTGGAAGTGAAGTTATAGATGTCCTTAAATATGGGCAAATGTTAACAAAACAAGGACTTAATTTGCTCAGTGCTCCAGGAAATGATGCGGTTGCGACAGGTGCTTTATCTGCAGCAGGGTGCCATATGGTGTTATTTACAACAGGTAGAGGAACGCCTTATGGTGGAGTTGTACCTACTGTCAAAATTTCTACTAATAGTCAATTAGCAGAAAAAAAAGTGAATTGGATTGATTTTGATGCAGGAAAGCTTATCCATGGAGTTTCAATGCAATCACTATTAACAGAATTCATTGAGCACATCGTTCTTATTGCTAACGGAAAGAAAACATGCAACGAAAAAAATAATTTCAGAAATTTGGCCATTTTAAAAAGTGGCGTAACTCTCTAAAAATAATTATTCATTTATTAGTTAATGATGTCATTAAGTCACTTTGACTTAATGCAGGAGGCTTTTTTTTATAAATAATATAGGAATCATATTATGGAAAATAATAAAGATAAAAAAATCACATGGTTAGTAAGATTTTCCTACGGAAGTGGTAATTTAATTGGTAGTGGTGCACTTGCAATTAGTGGTGCATGGTTGCTCTATTTTTATACGACATTTTGTGGGTTAACCGTTGTTCAAGCCGCAGTAATTTTCTCTATTGCGACTTATTTGGACGTAATCTTGAACCCATTAATGGGCTTTATTACCGACAATTTTTATCAAACTAAAATAGGTCAACGTTTTGGGCGGCGTCGATTTTTTATCCTAATGGGTATTCCATTGATGACGATTTACCCAATGTTATGGATTAATGGAATGGGATTTTGGTATTACCTTATTACATATATTCTATTTGAAATCATTTATACCAGTATTATGATTCCATTTAATACCTTACCTGTTGAAATGACTTCTAATTTTTCTCAGCGTACTTATTTAACTGGTTCAAAAGCAATGTTTGGTAAAGTAGCTAATTTCTTAGGTGCTGCAATACCGGGGGTTTTCTTTTACTTTTATAGTAAAGAGTCAGCAACTCCGTTTTTGTTAACTGGTATTACTTATGCTGCGATTATGATGTCGGCGTTAATTTTGCTCTATTGTAACAGCTGGGAAAAACCAAAAGAGCAAGTTAAAGATGAACATGTACATAGCTTTTTTGAAGCAATCAAAAAACTTTTTATTGATATATTTTCGACCTTCCGTATTAAAACTTTTAGAACTCATTTAGGAATGTATTTGTTTGGTTTTGGTGCCGAATGGTTATTTACTGCTGTATTTACTTATTTTATCGTATTTAGCTTAGGTGAACCACGATCATTTGTTGCCTCAATGAACTCTTTGAGTAGTATTTGTCAATTATTTTCAACTGCTTTCTTTATGATGTATTGTGCCAAAAAAGGCTTTAAAAAACCGTTCATTATTGCGTTACTGATTGTTGTTTCATCAATGATTGGTTATGTCGGCATCTACTATTTTAATCTTCCTCAGGCGACTTGGATTGTTATTGGTATTACCATTTGGTTTGGTTTAGGAACTGGCGGTGTTTATTACATTCCGTGGAGTGTTTATGTCTTCCTTGCTGACGTTGATGAAGTAGTGACGAATCGACGCCGTGAAGGTGTTTATGCTGGCGCGATGACAATGGCAGGAAAATTAGTTCGCGCATCTATTGTATTTATACTTGGTATTATATTAAGTGCTTATGGATTTGAATCAAAATCACATGTACAGCCGCAAAGTGCCATTGATGCTATTAATGGCATTATTATTTATGGTGTTATTGGCATGGCATTGATTGGTTGTTTCTTTGCATGGAGAATGAAACTTGATCATGCTACACATTCAGTCATTATTAATGAAGTTGCACGTATTCGACAAGGTGGAAAAATGGAAGATGTTACCCCTGAAACCAAAAAAGTAGTCGAAGAATTATCAGGTATTGCTTATGAAAAATGCTTTGGTAATAACAATATTGGTTTTAAACAAAAAGTGTAACGACAAAATAGAATTTATTAAATAAATTATCAGGATTAATTATTGCAAATTCTGTTATTTATTCGTTAATTAATAAACGGTCAATAAAAATTATTTAATTACCGTTTATAAAACAGTAAGGAAAAATAATGACAACAGTATCAGTAATAGATTTTGGCGCTATTGGTGATGGGAAATCAATGAATACCATTGCTTTTGAAAAAGCAATACAGCATATTAAAAAATTAGGCGGAGGAACAGTCGTTGTTCCTTCAGGCATTTATTATACAGGGGCAATTCAACTCTGTAGCAATTTAACTTTTGTTATTGAGCAAGGTGCAACTTTACTATTTTCTAATAATTCAAATGATTATCCTATTGTTAACTCGCGTTGGGAAGGCGTAAAACAAGATATATACATGCCGTGTATATATGGGAAAAATATTGAAAATGTGATTATCACTGGTGGCGGTACAATTGATGGTAATGGTCAAAAATGGTGGCATATTTTCCGTAATGAGCGTAGTAGCCTTAAATATCCAAGACCTTATCTGATTGGATTTGATTTTTGTGAACGAGTAACTATTGAAAAACTATTTTTAACTCAATCACCAAGCTGGACGGTACATCCAATGGAATCAAATAATGTGGTTGTAGATAATGTATCGATTTTAAATCCTGCTGACTCACCAAATACAGATGGAATTAACCCAGAATCTTGTCGTAATGTTAGAATATCAAATTGTTATATTGACGTGGGGGATGATTGTATTGCGATTAAAGCAGGTACAGAAGAAACAGCTGAAAAAAGCCCTTGTGAAAACATTTTAATTACTAATTGTAATATGATTCATGGTCACGGAGCTGTAGTGTTAGGTAGTGAAATGAGTGGCTGTATTAGGAATGTGACTATTACTAATTGTGTGTTTCAAAAAACCGATCGTGGGGTGAGATTTAAAACTCGCCGGGGTCGAGGTGGAATAATTTCGGATATTACTTTTAGCAATATTGTTATGGACGAAGTACTCTCGGCATTTGTCATGAACTACTATTACTATTGTGGACCTAAAGGTAATGATCCTATTGTTTGGAATAAAGAGGCATTACAAGTTAATGAATCAACACCAGCATGTAATAATATCAGTTTTTCTAATATTATTGCGAAAAATGTCCGAGCTTATGCTGGATTTTTATATGGTATTCCTGAATCACCAATATCTAATATTTCGTTTGATAATATCCGGATATCAATGCAAGTTAATGCTCAAGCAGGGGAAGTTGACATGTTTAAAGATGTCAAACCTGAGGCAGGAAAAGGATTTTTTATCGAAAACGCAGATAGCATTTTATTTAACAATGTAATTATTGATAATATCGCTAGCGAACCACTGAATATTAGAAACAGCACGAACGTTTATGTTAATCAATCATTTGTCAAACAAGATGGTAAATTAGTAAGTCTTACGGTTTAATATTATCGCCAAAAATAACCGCTTTGTAGCGGTTATTTTTTATAGCAACAATTAAAATATGAATAGTTGTTAGTAGTTAGATGCTTTTTAGCTACATTGAAAAAACAGTATAAAGTAAAGTCGCTATCGATTTGCATTTTTCATAATGCGTGCTTTATCAACTTGCCATTGACGTTCTTTAATATCAGTGCGTTTGTCGTATTCTTTCTTCCCTTTGGCAACACCAATTTTTACTTTTGCCCATGCGTTCTTCCAATATAAAGAAAGGGCAACAACGGTATAACCTTGGCGATTAATTTGACCAAATAATGAATTGAGCTCTCGCTCATTTAGTAGTAACTTGCGATTACGCATTGGTTCGCAAATAACATGCGTCGAGGCGACATTTAGTGGTGTAATGGTTGCCCCAAATAGCCATGCTTCACCGTCTTTGAGTAGAACATAGCTATCACTAATATTGGCCTTGCCTGCTCGCAGTGATTTCACTTCCCAGCCTTGCAGGGATAAGCCCGCCTCGATTTCTTCTTCAATGAAGTACTCATGGCGTGCTCGTTTATTTAATGCAATAGTTGCCGAACCTGGCTTGTGTGATTTTTTCTTAGTCATAATGTGCGTTATTATAGAGTTACGTGATATTATATGCTACTAATTTTACTTTTTTATTTTATTATTATGGCACATGTTTTTCACGAAGTTATCGAACCTTATTCAATCGAGCAAATGTTTGCTTTAGTCAATGATATTGAAAAATACCCAGAATTTGTCCCTGATTGTATAGCAACTGGTATTATTAGAAAACAAGATAATACTATTGCTGCATTTATTGAGGTTGAAAAGTTTGGTTTTAAAAAATCGTTCACTACATTAAATCAAATCAATGAACCTAATTCAATTGATATGAGACTTTTAGATGGTCCATTTAAACAATTATCAGGGCGATGGCAATTTGTTGAAATTGCTGAAAACAAAAGTAAAATTAGTTTGAATTTAAATTTTGAATTCAAAAATAAATTATTAGGTATGACTTTTACCCCCGTTTTTAAAGAAGTCATGACGGGTATGGTTAATGCGTTTTCAAAACGAGCAAGGCAGATTTATCAAGATGATTAATATTCAAGTTGTTTATGCGTTACCGAATAACTCCACAGTCATTGATTGCAATGTTGACGAACAAACGAATGTCTTGCAAGCAATTACAAAATCCAATATCTTAACGATATGCCAAATAAAATTAGATGAGCATTTAATTGGCATTTATGGAAAGCGTTGTAATCTTAATGAATTGGTTAAAAATGGTGATCGTATTGAACTATACCGCCCTTTAATCAATGATCCTAAAGAAATAAGACGAAAAAAAGCGACACAAAAAAATCATCACTAAAGGCAAAGGAAACCAAATGCATAATATGCTAATTGAAAAAATTGAAACTTTATGCAAAAAACGTGGTATTAAACTGACAACGCAACGTCGAACTGTCTTAGACATCATGTTAACGGCTAATAGAGCAATGAGTGCGTATGATCTTCTTGATCTACTTAAAGTCAGCGAACCACAAGCTAAACCGCCAACAATTTATCGTGCGCTTGAATTTCTACTTGAGCAAGGCTTTATCCACAAAGTGGAATCTTCGAATAGCTATATTATTTGCCCACATTTTCAAGACCCAGAACATATATCAATTTTATTGATTTGCGATAAATGCCAACAAATTATTGAAAAACACTCTGAGCAAATTGAAGAACAGCTAAAACAACTTGCGCACCAAAATCAATTTTTAATAAAGCATAGCGTGCTTGAAATACATGGACTTTGTCAGCAGTGTCAACCTTAATTATCGTTCTTTGGTTAATAAATATTGTTTGCGACACCGTTGGGCAAATTGCGTTCAAGTATGCGGCGATCACATCTCCAAAAAAGCAAGGCTTATGCTATTGGCAAAAATTATTTGGAAATTTCTGGCTTTGGATAGGCTTTGGTGCTTACTTTCTTGGGTTTATTTTTTGGTTGGCATTTTTAAGTCAAGTGCCATTATCGGCAGGCATTTTATTGGGATCCTTTAATATTATCACAGTGATGTTAGCTGGACGGATCTTATTTAAAGAACACCTTACTTTGTTCCGAATCGTGGGAATATTTTTTATCACGACTGGCGTAGTATTAGTGGGGCTCACTTAATGAAAAAATTTTATATCATCGGTTTTATTTTATTGCTATTTTTTGACACCTTTGGGCAAACTAGTTTTAAATTAACCGCACTATCAGCCTTGCCTTTTGAAGCTAGTTTTGATTGGTTAGTCCGAATTTTTACTTATGGTTGGGCTTACTTAGTTATGCTGGGCTATACAGGGGCTTTTATTACTTGGATGGTATTATTAAAAAAAGCACCAGTAGGTCCTGCGTTTGCGGCTTCTCATTTACAAGTGGTTACAGTTATGCTGGTATCTGTTATTGTTTTTAATGAACAAATTACCATTACTCGGTTATTAGGTGCGTTATGTATTATTATTGGCATCATTTTCCTTGCCTTGGCCGAGCAAAGATTGCAGCGTACATCCTAGTTTTTAGCTTCTTATATTGAAATTTATATTTAATTATAAAAAATAGGTGATATTACTTTGTGTATGGGGATTAAGTTGAGTTTATTTAGGGGAGAGTGAAAACTGTATTGATTCCTAATCTAACTATCAGACATTCCTTATCTATTTTTACTTTGTTAGACAATTATATGTAAAAATAGATAAGCAAATTCAGTTTTATTTAGTTTCGTTCTCGTTCAAGTACCACTAAATAAGCTTCTCTTTTCCAAAATAAAAATAAGCGACGCATGTCTTTTTCCATGGTAACAACTCGCCAACCTTGTTCTGCATTTTTATTTAAGGCTTCAGTAAATTTAACCTCATTAACATTAGCGTTACCCAAAAGTAACGAAGACAAAGTTCCTTCTTGAAAAACAATAACCTTATATTCTTTCATATAATTAATTCCTTAGCTTTTAATAAATCATTATTTTTAATAATAAGTCACTCCAAAAATGGGACGGCATTATATACTTTTTAATTTTTTACTTTCAAGAGCATAATCAGTTTGTTTAAAAATAGATACGTTTAATCGATTTTTGTTCCATCAATTGTTAACTAATGTATATACAATTAAAAAATTAGCCCAAAAAATGTTCAAAAAACATTGATTTTATTAATGTTTTTTTGTTCGCTATTTTCTTATAAAAAAATATTTATTTACACTCACCTAAAAAGTTTTTCCAACTAAAGTTTCAATACTAAAACTAACAAAACATTACAAAACTTTAATAAAAAAAAGTGGTTATCTGTTTTTAACTAGTTATACTTTGAAAGAAAAACTACTCAAATAGAGTATAAAACCAATATAAAACTATTGAAAATAAAATTCAAAAGTTACTTGACAGGTAAGAAATTATGAAGAATTGTTTCAGTATCATTTTTGGTATTAAACCTCAGGTTTGCCAAGCCTATATATTAAATTTGCTTAATTATCTCTGTCGTCAAAAACAGATGCAATACTTATTTTCATCACGGAACTTAGCGAAATCGCCGAGGTTCAAATTCTTATCTTCCTTATCACCGTTAACCTTTGCGTCGTTGTTGTTATTGCCGTATTCGTTTGATTCGCAGGCGTTATCGGCGAAAACCACAAGGGTTATTGAGGGTAGTGCACCGTATTTTACGTTTGATGGGGGACGAACTAGGGTGACAAGAGATGATTTACTTACCATCACTTTGCCAGATGGTACGAGGGGCACCCCTTCATCCAATACTTCAAGTATAACAAATCCGATTCTAGTAAGGAATATAAGTTCTCTTGATGATATACACACGGTGGTGCCATCGGGGACAAATACAATGAGTTTTAGTGATTTAATTACTCAAGGTAATTGGGGAGATGATGATGGAGATGGACAGGGTGCAAGTGGTGTTACCGCATCGGGGAATATATCGGTATCGTTTACGGATAGCGATGGCAATACGGTTAATCGTAGTGATGCATTGGATATATGTAATGCTCCTTATAGGGTAAGGTTAGTAAATACAGAAGGAAGTTTAACTACTCAGTATGGAGTGCCAAGGAGTAGTAGTTTTAGTGGAGCTACGGTGGATTATTATATCAATCCGTATAACACTGTTGCTCGTATTTGTCACGCAAGGCCGAATCTTACTATTGGCACAATGCATCACGCCGGCCCATCTAACATATGGTCTCCTACAAAAGGTTTTTTAGTTCAGTCAACAAGTCCATCATCTTACAACCGAAACTTTCCGACAACGGGTGCTGATGGGTTGTATTTTGATTTAGACATAGGTGGAGTAGATGGAAGTCAGTTGACGTGGTCTGTTGTCACGAATGGTAGTATAAGAGCAACGGTAAGTTGGACAAGGCCGCTAACAGGTACATTCACAGACCCAAAAGGATATACGGAACAAGCCGATGAATGGATTAGAGATAAATCTAGTAATGTAACACGGGTAACGTTGCATGGTCCTAGGGCTGATAGTGCTCAGATAAGTTCAAGTAATCCTAGTCCTCTAGATGTACCCTCTTTGCCACAGACATTTGAGTTGGTGGGTAGGGATAGTCATGGTAATGAGGTGAGGTATGGATTTGTGTTAAAGCAGTGGTTCCTCCATCGAGGTGGTGAAGTCGATACTCCGTCTAACCACTCATCTTGGTGTAGTCGTTTGGGTTATCGTATTGCTAGGGTAAGTGATTTAACCAATGCAGGCAGAACAGATTTTCCTAGTATTTCTATTGCCACGCCGTCATCAGGTTATAATAATTACTCGCGACAAATAGGTGCAGGATTTTTTTCTGAGTGGGGTTGGATGGGCAAATACTCCAATGCGAGCTTCGTCAACTACTTCTACTGGACGAGTGACTTGGTAGGTAATAAGCAGTTCTATGTCAACTCGACCGGCGGCTACGTCACTTACGACCACATATTATATAAAAGCAATGGCGTTTGCGTCACACCTTAGCTTTTAATATTTAATCTTTGGGCCGCGGGGGGTATGGTGTAGATAGAGGACAATCTAACAAAGAATCAAGCCCTCAAGCAAGTTGGGGCGTTTTCCCTTAGGGTTGCGCAGTTGTGGCGAAGTCACAATCGCGCCGCCCCCGCCGTCGCCAACGCTAAAAGC
>NZ_WTFC01000107.1:0-327 GCF_009795795.1 Gilliamella sp. Pas-s95
TTATCAAAGAATAACGCCCCCGCGTAAGTTGGGGCGTTTTCCCTTAGGGTTGCGCTGTTGCGGTGAAGCTACAATCGCGCCACCCCCGCGCCAACGCTAAAAGCGCGGCTAGCGGTGGCTCAGGGGTAAAATAAATAAGAATAACCAAGCAGTTGGTGGTAAAGATAAGTGTTTGCTGTGTACTTTAACATAGTGGTGATAATTCGACTAATAGCATCTATTAAATGCTTGGAATAATATGACTAACAATAAAATGAGCACTACTAACACAGCATTTATTTATCACCCAAGGCTTTCAACCTAAAATTGTCACGCAAACTTGCTGAT
>NZ_WTFC01000108.1:0-326 GCF_009795795.1 Gilliamella sp. Pas-s95
TTCAATATCGGGAGTATTATTTTCCAGCAGCTTAGTTTTTTTGTACAACTTTTGGGGTGCAGTTCAGAATTCCCTTTGCAATCCCACGCTTTGGCTACAGAATGTGGCCTGTGGCACTACTCGTATCATCCTAATACTCGCCTCTTCGAGGCCATCTTCGCTGTGCTCAGGTGTTCAAATTTGTTCCAGACAAATTTGTCCGCCGTCGCTCGGTCTTAACGCACCGTTTGTGATGCGTTCAAGACGCAGCACAAACTCGCCAAACATCCCTGTTTGGCGTGCTAACCTCGCTCTGTTGTCGGCACATTCTGACGCCGGAATAAGAC
>NZ_WTFC01000028.1:0-35503 GCF_009795795.1 Gilliamella sp. Pas-s95
TGGTGCGAAGGTGCTAGTATAAATCACCTTTCTACTTTCTTCACTCCACCGTGTTTAAAATTGCACTTCATGTTTGAATCCAGGAAACGGCAAGAAAAAACTTTAATAAAATCAATACCTTTCCTGACCGATTTTTGGGTAGTGCGTAAATTTAACCGCTAAGAAATAGTTAAGTATAATTTTGACCCCAGCAGGAATCTGAATAAAATCATACCATTTTGATTTATAAAAATTTTAAAATAACACAAAACAACATACCGTTTAAAATACCGTTAAAATAATATTTGAAGATAGATTTTATATATGTCGATTATTCTAACACTTTCGCGATCCACTTCCCAACCTTTCACTTCAAACGGCATCAATTAAGATGAAAAATATAAAAATTTACTATGAAATATATTTGTTGTTAATTTAAAAAATTATTACCAGCTACTTTTCGGCCATGTAGCATTAGCAATGTAATGAAAGGAACCATCACCCCATCGACCATTGTTTTCCAGTTTAATATCAGTTGCACCAATTCTACGGAATAGGTCACATCTTTTCTTTGATAAACAAAAATTGCAAATTTTGTCAGATGTACTATTTCTGTACAATTTAAACTTTATTTGATTTACAGATGGAAGTTGTTTTTTTATTTCTTTAGCAAATTCTTTTAAAGAAAGAAAACCTCCGTCCCGCTTGTTTTGTCCAAATAAATAATCAGTATCAACTGCAAAGTGTTTTAAAGTTATAATAGTCCTTTCTTCATCAATTAGTATCTCCTCAAAATAACTAACGCGAGTATCATTTTGGTAAAAATCAAAATTGTCAATGAAATATTGACTAGGTTCTGAAAATATAACCTTATCGTAACTTTTTTGATAATAAAAACCATTTTTTTCATGTGGTTCATTAGTCTTCTTGGAAAAGTAATTTTTAAAAATAGACATAAAATTCTTCTTTAAAAGGTATTGGTGAGTATATTTTAATCAAATTATTAGGCATGTATATAAAAAAATAAACATTTCGACCCACTTCCCAACTTTCCAATTCAAATCCACACTCCAAAAAATATTAGTTTATGATGAATAAAACTAACTAATCTTACATAACATGATAACAATAAACTACACACCACCAATTTACATACGCATGACGCCCGAAGACTTCGAAAATGAAATATCTGGCGAGCGCTACATTATCAACAGCGACGACGAGCAAAATTATGTATTCTATCAAACACAGAAAACACTATATGATATCGCCGATTTTGTGATGCTACATGACGCTGTTGAGTATTGTAGGTTGAAGATTGATAGTGTGTTTTGATTGTTTTGATTATTCAGGTTTTGCTGGAAATACAGCGTTGATATCAGACGCATCAACACGCGTTAATAAAATGCGGTATTTTTTCCACGCTTTTAACTCCGCTTCTTCGTCAGCTTCTTGCATATCTAAATCTATGATATCTTGAAGTACCGCTATTTTTTCGTTAGCTTCGTTGATTAATGAGTTTTTTAAAGCCTGGTTTTGCACTATAATTTGCTCATCAGATAGCCGAATTGGCTCTGGTTCAACAAGCATCAACTTGCCTTTTATAACTTTCAATGCTTTACCTTCTTTGTTCGCTTTCATAGCAATTTCTGCGTATTCTTTATTTGTGTATGTCATGTTAATAACCTCTTACTGTCCATCTAATCCATGCTTCACCTGTTGTGTGTGAATACGACGCTAACCAGAATGCAGTTAAATCTAACTCAGCGTATGCATATTCAATATCTCCCCACAACCCATTATTAATTTTGTCAATGCTCACACTATAATTTTTTGTTTTCATTGGTGTTAACAAATTAATTAAATTTCCGCAAACAGAATTTGCGCTCGGAGTTCGGGCTAGGATTACACCAGATTGCTCAATGAATCCGTTTGAATACCTGTTATACCAGTTGTTGCCGTTTACATATGATTCAACGATGTATATTCTATTATTTAACTGATTGATTTGATTCTGAATATTAGATACATCAGTAATAACCGATTTTCCTCCAACAGTTAATTTAGCAACGTCAACATGAGCACCTACCATGTAAATAGGTGAGTCGTTAACAACAGATTTAACAGCGGGAACAGAGCCAACATCATCAGCAGTTGGTTTATTATTCGGAGAGTAAACACGCTGACCTTGTTCAGTTAGAACTTTTACATCTAACTCCCCGTCTATTGACTGATTGGCTTCACCAGATTTTTTTATGAAAACTGTAGTATCAATTGATAGCACCGCATTTTTAGCCTCATCTGCTGATTTTTTAGCATTTTGTTCAGATGTTTTAGCGTTTCGCTCAGATGAGCTAGCTGCATTTGCGCTATTACTAGATTGTTGAGCTGAGTTACGTGACGCTGTAGCTGATGAGCTAGCACTATCTGCATATGATTTAGCTGAATCTGAATACGATTTTGCTGATGTGCTTGCGTTTTTGGCTATATCAGCATTATTTGTTGTTTGTTCAGCATAGTTCTTGCTCTGTTCCAGTAGTTTATTGAGTTCATTTGAAATTGCATATTGTGATTTTATTGTAACTTGCCGACCGTCTGGAGCGGTTAGAGTAACTTCTTCTTCACTCGTCAATATCATTTGCCAAGCGTCAAGTTGGATTTGATAATAATTCAACATTTCAGATACACGTAATGCTAAGGCTTCTATAGAAACTTTGGGGGAAGTCGGTATTTCGTACGAGACGCCCGTCTTACTTGCTCCGTTATACTCTTTTGCTAGTGTTAATTGAGTGTCTGATTGAATTGATGCAATCTCATAAATTTCTATTGTATTTGATGTTTGTAGTATCAACATTTGACCGGAGCAAATACCGATTAATGGATTAGTCCATTTTGTATTAATTCCAGTTACTGTTTTGCTATTATTGGTTACGTTTACCGCACCTGTTTTGTACCAAGACATAATTTTCCTCAAATTTTAAATATAAAAAAACCGCTACATGAGCGGTTTTATTGAACAAATTGAATTATAATTTAAACAATGCCTTTAATTGCTTTTCTTTTGCGGCGTTTGCGCATTTGATATTAATTAAAGTATGAGTTTTATCGGTCGGAAAATTATCTAATTTTTGCCTGATCGATCCATTAACTTTAAGTTTCAGATCGTAATGATTTTCACTGATCTTTTTAACATTTATAATTTCGTATGTTTTTGACCTTCCGCCTAAAGCATTCTCCTTATAAATTGCGTTGCAATTTATATTTTCAGAATACGAATTGCTAGAAAATAACAACATGGATAGTAATATCGTTTTTTTTATCATTGCTCTATCTCCATTCTTAAAATTTAAAATAATTTTCAGCGTCTAAAATCATTAACTGAAAATTTGAAGTGAATTTTCCGTTAAATGGGTGAGTCCATTTATAATTTTCATGATTTATATAGGATGGCGCTAGACTAAATCCATTTGAAGCAAAGCCAACCTGCTTAGTGACGCCGCCGTATTTATCGAAACTCGCATAACCGCCAATTGATGTTGGAATGAACATGGGGCGTCTAATATTGGGTATACTGATGAACTCATCAATGTTAACAGCTCCAAAGCTGTATAATTGCGGATTAATTAAAATTCCTGACGTTGAATCACATACCGTTTCTCCGTTTGAATTATAAATCCTCATCCCATATTTTGACGTAGTGTTTATTGCTTCTTGTTTTGCAAAAACAACTACTTTTATGGGAATATCATAATTTAATCTTGCACCATCTTTATGATGAGCAAATAAAACATGCTCATAAAAGTCATGGTTAAATCCCATTCCAATTGAATTATTTTGTTTGTCACTATAAACAAAGACTGCACAATTGTTGAAATTCAAGCGCGGATTAATATTGCTTGGTCGCCAGCCATCTTTGGCTGATATTGTAATATCCCCCTTAAATACTACAGGTGCGCATAATGATGCTTGATTGATGGAAAAAAAATTATTTTGACCTGTAAATGAAATCCCTATTCCCGAAACAGGATTATGCATCGGATAACCAATTATTATACATAGTTGGTTATACCCACTACCGCTATCACCACCATACCCCCACGCGTTTGGGCCATTTACCAAAATAACTTGTCGATTATTGTCTAGATAACTGCGTGAATCAAATGCACCGCAAACCCAAATATTGGTACCGTCTTCATCCATCTCAAAGTCAACATTATAACCAGAGCCGTTTGTTAAATGCACATAATACTGATACCCATCAGGGACATAAATGCCTGTTTGGCGCTGTTCAACACTACATATCCCTAAAATACAACACATAGTGTGAGATGAATCTAATATAATATCAGGTCCATCAGTACTAAAAATCTTTAAGCCGTAACTTGACACTTTTACCTCACAATTTACCTAGTTTTACTCTCAGTACATTTCTTTCATCAAAGACAGCTAATCCACTACCGTTTAATTCAATTCTTCCGCCTCCAAGAAATGAGCTATTTATCTCAAAATTGCCATCCTTAAATAACCGCCATCCAGATTTTCCCGGAACATAGTTTTCAGATTGAATCGTATCCGAAATTGTTGCAAAATTTAATGAAGCTTTACCAATAATGGCTCCGTTCATGATGGCATTGCCGTCTTTAATGATAAACGCTGGTACTGGTGTGCCATTAGCTTGATTCATAATCATAAATTTATCAGCAAGAAATATGACATTAGATTGCATACCGGTTTCGGTATTTTCAACCCCCATTGTCATACCAGCGACATACTGTTGACCTTTGTCATCCACTTCTACTTTCATTGTGCGATGAGCTGAGATTATTCACGGTTTCACTAACATCTGAAATAGATGTTGTAACATCTCCAACTTTAGTATTAATAGCTTCAATTGATTTGGCTGTGGCAGCATTTTGTTCTGCGGTCGTTTGTTTTAGTTCTGATAAATTACTACTAACATTTCCATAGTTAGAGCGGAGTTCCTTCAAAGCGATTGCCGTCGCCTCTTTTTCAGTTAATAAAACAGAATTGGTTTCTTTGATTTCAGCCGATAAGCTACCATTTTCAACTCTGCGACGGCGTGTTTCGGTATCATTAGCTAACGCATTTTCAATGATCGCCTTTGCGTTTTCTATTGAACTAATCGCCGCATTATCAACTGAATCAATAAGAGAGTTCCAAGCATCGGTTTCTTTGATTTCATCAAAAATATGGTCAGTTAAATCGTTGGTATTTGTACTAGAAATACCTCTAACCCATTCTGTCCAATCACTAACGTTTCCGATCTTATCAACCAATCGAGCACGATAGAAAAACACTTGGCCAATTGATAATCCTGTTTGCGAATAACTACAACTCGGATATGTAACATTACTTAACAATAGCGCCTTTTCTTCATTATCATTAGTAGAGTATTGGATTTCAGTATGACTTGTGTCACCGCTACCGTCAGGAAACGACCACTTTAAATCAATACCAAAAACAACATCATCACTAGCCGTAAACCCAATTGGTTTGTCTGGTTTACCAACCTTACCTTTAATTGAAGTCGCTTGTGAGTATGCCCAAGGTGAAGATACGTCTATTGCATTAGCAGCTCTTACACGAACTTCATAGACACCTGAATAAACCCCCTCAACAGTAAAATTTGTGCCGTTTGTACGACCAACATTAATCCAAGCTGAATTGTCTTTTCGCCATTGTGCAACGTAGTTTGTTGCTCCCTCCACCGTATCCCATGTTGCATTTAAAGAGGCAATTGACAATCCTTGAGAGATGTAGCTACTTTCGGAAATAACAATATTTTTTGGAGTAGAAATTGAACTTGGTGGAGTAACGGTAATAGGTTTTGACTCAATCCGTATACCCTCATCAATATATTTGAATTTATCAGGATCGTGCTGAATAGCCGTTATTGTAAACTGACCTTTTTCAGTTGCCGATATTGATGTCACTCTAAAATATTGAATTGCAATATTATCACTATCTATACACCAAACCGCACCAGCCGCAGGTTCAATTTTATAGTTAGCTGAAACCGTAATCGTTTTTTTATCGGTACTGATTGTTTTGATTGTTCTGCTTTGAGCTGTACCATCTGGCAAGTTAATTACTAGTCGATCGCCTGCACCATAATCAACAGCCCTATCTAGGGTTATTTTTCGCCCAGAAACTGCATGAATTCGCCCGCCGTTTTCTTTACCTGAACGGGACGGATCGGCTACACCAATAATTCGCGCAGGCATAGGAATATAACCATCCAAGCCAACAGTAAAGGTTATCACTTCATCTTTCGCATTGGAAAGTAATGCCCAGCGTCCCCTCCTTTGGGCTTCTGCTTGTGATGTACAGCCGATAGCTGTTAATTTCATTACATTAACATCGTATCGACGCATTAAATCTTGGTCCCAAACCGCTTCTACATCATCACAATAATGGTTATTGGGATCAGAATAAGCAACTAAGCATGAGGTGTACCGATTTTTATATGAACCACCTGAATAAGCAAAATCACCAATAACATTTGATGGATGATAGATAAAATCAGGCTCATCTTGTGGCATGTCAGCCGTTAAACAAATCTGGTCGTTACCCCAAAAAATTATCCCACGAAATGATGCCACCAAATCTTTAAGTACTGTGTAAGCATCCTCTTGGCTTTGTATATATTCATTACAAGCAAAACGTGGTTCTTTGCCTCCTTTCCCATCCGAAACCATTTGATCGCAGTATTGCCCTAGTTGATAGATAGACCATTTGTCTAGCATAGTAGAATCAATCCGTAATCCCATGCCTGCTATCTCATCACGCATTAAATAATAAGCAAGCCACGCAGGATTATTCGTGTAAGCCATTTTAAAGCCACCTTGCCAAACTCCTGAATATGTTCGGCTAACTGGATCGTAATTATCTGGAACTTGAACAAGTTTTCCTTTTAGCTTACAACTGATCTTGGGCACGGCTCCGTTAAATTGACTAGCATCCAACTCAATATAAAGCAAAGCGGTGTTAGGGTAGCGTAATTTGCTATCAATCACTTCTGCGTAAGAAGATACAGCAAATGCGTTAATTAATTTACTATTAGAGTTAGAATCTGGCGTTAATCGTCTTACTCGAATAGCCCAACCATTTACCGCACTTGGCAGATTTATGCGATGATCTCTTTGATATTCAGATGTAGTCTTACCATTAAATTCAGCATTCACAACCGTTTCAAAAGCACTGCCATCCGTTGATAGATCAATTGCATACTTTGTGACTGTACCAACCATATCGCCATTTTCTTTATATTCAACATGAGTCGGCAAACTCAACTTAATTCTAATTGCATCTAGTTCTAAATTAGAAAATGAGCGAACCCAAGGTTTATTGGCCTTTACTATATAATTTGCTCGCAGTTCATTACTTATCTCGGGAATACCTTTAATATAGTCTTGAGTTTGTGATCCATTACGAAACTCCCAAGTAACACCATTAAAATTACGTGAACCATCAGCGTTAGCTAACGGGGTGTTATCAATATAAATATTTTGTTCGGTAAGATCGCCCTTAATTTCCCCTTCGCTCAATGCAAGCAACACTTTAAGTTTGGCGGTTGACAGTAAGTTGTCCGGTTGCTCATACGGCTTGTGCGGTTTTTTACCTCCGCCTTTTTGACCTTCTATCAAATGCATAATTCACCTATTGTTGATCTTCTGAATAAATACCAGCGTTAATTACCGCGCCACCAATTTCGCGCTCACCAAGTAAATCTGGTACCGGATAACCTACAGCATTGGTATTAACTGGCGCACCAAATCCATAATTTGGCTTGTTTTCTGCGCTAGATGAACCTCCAGCTTTAAACTTCGGTTGAGGCGTGAGCAATTGAACAACCCCGCCAAGCATCATACTAATACCGATTCCTGTTAAAATCGATGTTGCAGTAACCGTTGTGGCAGCCATCGCTGCTCCCCACGCCGCCAGTGACGCACCTGCCGTAAAAAATGCCGCTACCAACGCAATAGCACCAATAATAATTTGTAGCATTCCGCCACTTTTAGCCCCTTGCGTTACAGGCATGATCATGTAATTTTTACCACTTGCATTAATATCAAACTCATCAATACCAATGTTTTTGCCGTCAACAAAAAATGCAAATTTGACACCTTTCATATGCGCTGAACTCATGTATTTTTCAAAGCCTTTTATCGTTGCGCATAACGCTCTTAACACTTCTTTAATATCTTGCACATCGTATTGATGATTCTTGCCAAATTGCTTAGCCATTGCGCCTTTAAACGTTACATTACTTAGCATTAAATAACTCCTTGTGTCGTACTATTCGAACGGTTCTATCTCTAAAATATTTACCGTATGGTGTTCTTGATGATAATTGGCCATAAAGGTGATGAAGAATAAGATTGTCACCTACATAGATAGCGGCATGGTTTGTAACCTGAGCACCAATTCGCATCATAATGATGTCGCCAATCTTCATGTCTTTGAGGTCCACCTCAACAAACCCCTCTGATTGCCAATTGTCATCATAAATATTTTCATCTCCACTCTCCCACCATTCATGAGTGACAGAATAGTTTTTTAAACCGATGTTATACTCACGTTTATAGTAATCCATGATCAATGCCCAACAATCAGCATATCCCAACAACCATTGACGCCCTGTATAATCACGATTTACACGCGGTGATATTGTGCAAAAATCACCGTCAGGAACAGACATAATTCCCCATTCAATCCCTGAATAATCGCATTGAATACGGTCAAATTCCGACGGGACAAGCGATACTACATCAGGGTGAGAATGAATAATCATAATGATCTCGCCCTGTTTCTCGGCTTCTAGTTGCTCATCAGGTGAGATTAAAAAATGCTCCTTGGGCTTGTCTGATATGTTTTTACAAGGTATATATTTTTGAGTTTTACCCGTATCTACAATCAGACCACACGCCTCGTTAGGATATTCACTATCAACATGTTTTTTTATTGCATCTAATAATTTTTGTCTCATATTATTTACCTTGTAAATTAGCCGCAGGGAAACCACCAAAAGGAAGAGGATTATTGCCATGTCGAGCTTTGCAATCCTTTAATAAGCCGCCGCATTGATCTTTAGCAGGGTCATCCGTCTCTATACCTTCTTTAGTGAAATACTTATTGCCTGCATAGTCGCACCCTGTCCCTGTTCTATACCAACCGCGCATACACCAAGTACAAACCGTTGTTATTTGCCGTGTGGGCAATTTAAGATTTTGTATGTCAAAAGGCGAACACAGCTCAAACTCAACGGTCGCTTTTGTTTCTTCGCGCTTGTTATTGATAAAAAATAACTGGACTCGTTCTTGTGTGGGGTCTGCGATAGGATTTCCATTAAGCCAATTATCCGCATCAAGATATTTGGCCATTGTCGTGTGGATTTTGACTTTTGCTTGGACCAAATCATCATAATCAATACAAAGACGAGTTACCCTACCGTCTATATTGCCAACCGATAATCTTGGTGTTGGCTGTGAGCCAGTGCTACTTAATTCAATGTCTTTTAACTCATAGGGGTATGGTAAATATTCTTTACCTTGCCATTTTATCGATGGTAAATTCTCAGCGGCAAACGACGCCCACCCGTCGGGAGAAATATTATGAGCATGAAATCTCAGCACTTCATCAAGACCAAACTTTGTACCATCCACCTCTATTAGTTGTATAAGCTGGTTACCCTCAAGTGTTTGTAAATCTTGTGTTATTGGCATAGTTTCTCCAGATGATTAAACTAATTTATTTATATTTTTACTTGCATATTGTGTATATGTGTGTATAATAATTTTCAGGTTAGGAGGTAAACATGAAATCAACTGACCTGATAAAGGAACTTACCAATGCAGGGTGTATTCTGAAACGAGTTAGAGGTAGTCATCATATGTTTTACTCACCAATAACTAATAAAACGTTTCCAGTTCCTCATCCAAAATCGGATTTACCGATTGGCACAGTAAGATCAATCAAAAAATCGGCGGGGCTTTTATAGCCCGCCACCTTTGGAGGTATTATGTTTTTTACTCTTGGCATTGAAACACCGAAAGATAGCAATACAGCTTACGGCATTGTCGTGCCTGCGTTATGCAATGAAAAATATAGTTGTTATTCTGCTGCCGACAAAGAAAGCGATATCCCAGCAATGGCGACAGAAGCTATTTTGTTAACTGTGCAAGATATGATTGAATCAGGTGATTATGATGTTAAAGATATTCATAATGATCATGTTTCGTATAAAAATAACGATGAGTATGCTCATTGCGACACATGGGTCATTATTGATGTTGATTTGTCATCATTTGTTGGTAAACAAAAAAGAATTAATATCACATTACCCGATATTCTTATCGATAGAATAGATAACGCAGTTAAAGCACCAAATTCTTTTTATAAAGATCGGAGTAATTTTTTGGCAGAAGCGGCTATTAATGAATTAGCTGCACAAAATAGAGCTCGTTAATCATTTTTGGTTATTAAAACCTCTGTCTTCATAATAAAGACAGAGGTTTTCATGAGATCTAAATAAATTACACACTCTTTTTTCAGGAAGATTACAAAACTGATTTATATTATTTAGGAGGACAGCATGTCTATTGCCACATTGAGAAATAATATAGCAAGAATCCAAAAGGATATTTCTGACATACAAAGCAAAATAGCCAACGAACAAAAAAAAGTAAGTGATTTTCATAATAAAATAAATCAAATTAATAGAAGCATAACAAAAAATACGCCTTTATCTACTTTAAAAAATAAATTTGCCCAAATGGATAGGTATTCAAATCAAATAGTCGATTGTCAAAAAAAATTAGCAGATTTTCAAAAAAAAATCGCATCTAAAAATATTGAATTAAATAGACAAGAGATTCAACTAAATAAAGAGCTTATAGCAGACCAAAAGAAAAAAGATAAAGCTCAATTAGAGCTACAAAAACAATTAACTCGTGAATTACAAGCTCAGCAGAAAACAATAAGTAACCTTTTTGGTTCTAGCAACTATACATCTAGTACTAATGAATCCACGCCAATTGAGTATGATGTTTTCATCTCTCACGCCAGTGAAGATAAAGATGATTTTGTACGTCCACTAGCTGAACATCTAACATCATTAGGTCTCAAGGTTTGGTACGATGAGTTAACTTTGAATTGGGGTGATAAATTAGGACGCTCAATCGATAAAGGGTTAATTAATTCTAGATATAGTGTTGTTGTTCTATCTAAACATTATATTAATAAGCATTGGACTCAATATGAGCTTGAAGGTTTATTAGCTAAAGAGGTTGATGGACATAAAGTAATACTTCCTATTTGGCACAATATTTCTAAAAATGAATTATTGAAATTTAGTCCTACCTTAGCTAATACGCTTGCTTTAAATTCAACTACTTTTACCTTTGAGGAAATAGCTGATAAACTTAAAGCATTACTCCAGCAGTCCAAGGTCGCACAATAAATCCAATAACCTTATCACGTCTAAACCCTCCCCATATGGCGAGGGTTTAAACCCTTTACGGTATGCTTTTTCTAGAGAAGAAGCATTAGAACAAGAATTGCTGCTTACAATAGACTTTATAACTTCTAATTCATACTGCAATAGCATAACCTTGTTTTCTAAACTTTGTAGTTTTTCTCCATTATTCATAAAATACCTTTATTTAGATTATAAAAAAAGCCCGCAATTGCGAGCTTTAGGTTTAAATTTACTTATATTTTATCTTTACAAAACTTATATAACTTATATAATACTTATATCAAGATTAGTTAGAAAAACAAAATGAATAAAATTATTTATCAAATTAAAGCCTTAAAACAATTACGGAAAATTCAAAGCAATGCTTTAATCCGTAATAAAATTAATGAACTGGCTTACATGCCGAATTGCATTAATGTAAAAGCCTTAACTAATCATAAATATCAGTACAGATTACGAGTGGGTAACTATCGAGTGTTTTTTAATTTTGATGGTGTTATCCATATTGTTTCTATTGAAGAGGTGAAAAAACGCGATGAACGCACTTACTAATATACAGTTTATTAATAATGAACAAGGGCAACCGCAATTTGTGGTTATGCCTTACAATCAATACTTAGAGCTATCAAACGCAAAAACAATCAATATTGAAACAGGTGTACCAAGCGAAGTTGTTAACATGGTTTTTGATAATAACTATTCTCCTGCACAAGCATGGCGTGAGTATTTAAAATTATCTCAAGTTGAAGTTGCGAATAAAATAGGTATTAGCCAATCAGCTTATTCTCAATATGAAAAAAGCCAAAAGTTAAGAAAAGCAACACGAATTAAAATTGCCGAAGCACTACAAATCAAGCCTGAACTGTTAGATTTTTAATAAAAAACCCGCCGAAGCGGGTTATTAGTTAATTGCTACCGATTTAATAATTCATTTATCCGACTACGAAACTGATCATGAGTTCTTTTTGACTGGTCAACATCCAAAATAGTTATCTCTGTATGATTAATATCATAATCGGCTTTATTTCTCATTAGTCTTTCTTGCTTAAGAATATATGATAATGATTTTAATTTATTAGAATCAAATGGTTCGTTTTTATGCTGTGACGGGGTTCCTAAATATTCAATAAGAGCCGAATGGTGAGATATTGAAACCTTAGGATTGTATTTTAGTATTGTTGATATTTTATGGTACATTCCATAATATCCACGAGAAATAAAATTGCGATAATCTATTTCTCGCTCATTACTGAGAAAATCAGTAGCTGAATTTAAAAAGTCATCGCCCGATACACTCATAATTCAACCCTTTTAAATGGTCTAAATACAGCAGTTAATTTACAAGAGTCCAACTCGGGAGTTTCTGATACTCTATCCGCTAATTCGAAATTCATATCAACTAATATATCAACACTATCCGTAGCTATACCAAAAACAGAGTGTCCACCAGCCACAGTTTCTAACTTCAGAGAATCACAAACTTGATTATATTTTTTAAGAATACTTGAACAAATATCTACTAATAAAGCAATTTGAGCATCAGAGCAATTCGTCATCTTCCTTACCTCTAAAATCTGCATTTGGCGCACATAAAATGCATTAATAAAAAAACCATCGCATTTTATCTCAACAGCTTTTTTACAGATAAATTCAGCCATATTGGAATCCAAATATATAGAAACAACATTAAGAAGATGTTTTAATAATGCTGGAGTATTCAAATATTCTCTATAATCAAATAAAACCTGTTTCTGTTTTTTAAATAAAGAACAATGATTTAACAGCACAGCATAATTAGATAAAATATCCAAATCAAAAGCACATGATAATGCGCTTTCAAAGTGCAGTTCCATTAGAGCATCGTTTTTTTGAACAGCATATAACAGCCCCAACGTATTATTTCTTTGAATATAATCAGGTATTGAGTTAACTTCTCTTTCATACATTTTAAATTCAAACTCACTTAATTCCTTATTACTATAAAGATAAGGCGTTAATTTAGTTTGTATATCAAATGCTTTTGTTGCTGGCTTTGCTTTCATGGTTTTATATTTATTATTAACCTATAATTAGCTTATATTAGTGAATAAATATTTTTGCAGTATAGTTAACAAAGCTAACTTAGTAAAGAAAATTTATACTAATCACAAAAATTAATAGGTACTATATATTTGACTGTTACACGCCGCTCGTAATCCAAATTTGGGTTACCTTACAAATCAACACATTAGCTTTAAGTCGTCTTCATTATGAAGATAACTGATAATAAAAACCACCCTAAGGTGGTTTTGCCTTACTAAATGGTGATTTCCACCATGCAGGTATTAAACTTTAATAAAATCAATACGTTTTCTGACCAATTTTTAATCAAGGCGAATAAGCTTGAATAAATTTGAATGATAATGAAACAACTCTGCCGCCAACAAATTCGGATTCGATAGATTTATTCACAACTCGATACAATTTTTCTTCGCCGTACGGATTTTTCCACTTAAACGACTTTATGATGTGTGAGTTTAAAAAATCACGAACTTCTTTTATTTCATTGATGCATCCTGTATAAGTTACGTCCCAAGTCTCACTTGTATTATTAATACCATTACTGGATAACTGGACATATCCGTCACCAAATCCAGCTTCGTTAATGCTTGATGAATCTGTATGTTTCGGATTGCCCATTGTTTTCCATTTAAAAACATCTATTGTCATTTCCTCCTCCTAATACCTATCTTGCGCGCATCAGGTTATATAAATCACCGCCCGGTGAAACAAGTTTTTTTATCGTTTCATTTACGCGCCGATCAATTATTGCAGCAGCTTGACTTTCAATAGAATTTGCATCAATGCTTGAGTTAGCCGCCCCTGATTCACTATTAGATTCCATGTTTAATGTCACATTAGTATTAACATTTATAGCGCTTGATGATTTATTAGACTTACGAGTAAAAGCAATTGGCGATGCGTGACCAAGATTAACTGCTCCACCGCTTGCGTACCCTCGCTGTGCTTCATTCATCAACGCGTAAAGATTGCCAACGCCAAGGCGTTTTGTCGCTTCTTTGGTGAATACAAACTCGCCCTTGTGAACAATGCCTGCTGGTTCATACTTGTTGCCTCGTCCTGTAAATCCGCACGATTTAATACTGTATCCAACATCCCCACCAGTTGCGTAACCTCGAATCAATCCACCGTTATAAGCTTGCTGTAGCCCACCAGTTGCTGCACCAGCCCCGCCTCCGCCAAAACCCATCCAACCCATGGCTGATTGGATAGTTTGCGCTACGATTAGTTTATTGATAATCTCAATAATATTTGTGAGTATTGATTTGGCTAGTGACTTAAAGCTCATTTTTCCTGTTGTCACAAATTCAGTCAACGCACTACTTACCGTGTTCATTGATTGCTGTGCCATGTCACGAAAGTTACTAAAAGCATCTGTTGCACTATCTGAAAACTCACTTAGCCCCACTTTTAGCCCTGCGAACCAATCAGTTTGATTAATGTCTTCCTGCTGCCAGCTTTGTTGTAGCGCTTGTTTTGCCTTGTTGTATTCCTCGGTGATTTTTGCTATTTCATTCGGATTTGTCGTACCTTTTAAAGCAATATCACGCTGAGCGTCAAGCTCTGACATTTCATTGTAGCGATTCGCATTTTTTGACGTCATACCGAACGTGGCTTGGCTAGCTTGAGATTTTGCAGATAAGTTTGTTGTGTACTCTTGCATTTTACGAAGTGCTTTAGTCGCTGTTTCGTATTGTGCAATTTCTTCACTAATAGCTGCATTTTTAGCAAACTGAGCAAGTAAAGCATTCTTATGCGCAAGTACATATTTTTCGTGCGCTGACATTCTTGATTTATTGCCAGCACTTTCTAGCGTTTGAATCTGAGCTTGTAAATCAAAGTACTTTTTGCGCTCTGAAGTAATCGTGTTAACTGTTAAACTTTGCTCTCGCAGTGCTTGAAGCTGACTTTTTAAGCTGATTTCTTGCTGTTGTGATGTGCGTAATAAACTAGTTGCTGAGCTTGTTTTTTCGGCGTTGCTGGCTCTAATCTGTGCTGCTGCTTTTTTTCTCATGTCATCAGTTACATAACCATCTTGCCCTTTCTTATATATTTTGTTAGCTTCATCAGCCTTTTTATTCATCTCCTCAATTTCAGCTTTTGCACGCTCGCTACGCGTCATAATCATTTGTGAGTATTGGTAGAATGGGCTTTTTGTTGGATCTGTTGCTTTATCTGCATTCCCACTTATTGCTTTTAAAAGCTGTAACTTTAATGAGGCGTCGCTTGCTTTATTTGCAATTTCAATTAATCCATTAATTAGCCCTTGAAACTTGTCATTGCCATTGTCAGAAGTTTTATATAAATTTCCAAGTTTATTAATTAAGTCATTAATCTTTTCTGATGCTTTAATTGAATCTGTCTCAGCTTTAATGTTAGACAAATCAACCAGTAGATCTTGAGCTTGCTCTTCTGTTATATCGAAATATTCTGCATAACTAGAAACTTTACTTCTAATGCCAGATGCTGATTCCAAAGCTTCATCATTAACATTTTTAAGCGCTGCACTTAAATCCTGTCCGCCTTTAGTGAGCTGTTGAATAGAATCAAGAACTGCATCTAAATCCGAAGTGCCGCTACGCCCGAGCCTCTTAAGCGTTTCTTTCCACCCTACTTCAGCATCTTTAAATCCGTCTTGAAGCTGAGCCTTAATTCCTGAAATAGTTTTTTTTACATCTCTTTCGCTTGATTTTAACAACCCTTCAACTAACGGCCTATTTTTCTTAAGTAACTGCATCATATCGTCAGACAAGAAAGTAAAACCAGTTTTTTTGTCTGTATTCAGCACCCTATTTAAACGATCTTGCGCCGCTGCTAATTTATCTGTAGCACTTTCAGTCTCAAAAAGCTTCGGTATCATGCTACCGAGCAATCCGACCATTGCTGAAATACCGATGTTAACGGGATTCAACGAGGTTAACAGCGTGCTAAAAGTATTACCTATGCCATTTTTCATGATCATAGACATACTAGAAGTTTGTAGACCTGTGAAATTTCCTCGCATCATCTGTGTCGTCATTGTAGCTAACTGGTGCTTAGTAGCTAAAGACGCTGTGCCTAATTTTTGGGTTTCTTTCGTTGCTTGCGTTAGTTTTCTAATATAAACATCAGCAGATGAGCTAACCCCGAGTTGCGCAGCTTGATATCGCAATAATTGCTCTTTTGATAGATTCTGAGTAGCAACCTGCGCTTTTAATTTATTTAAAAAATCAGTTCGCGCTTTGCTTGCAATGTTTTCAGCAGTCGTTACTTCTTTTTGCTTGATTGCGATATCTGAGAGTAATTGGCTATAATTGTGGATATCTATTCGACCGTTTTTATAAGTTTTTGCAAGCATTTTTCTAACTCTTGCAAGCTCTTTTGAGGCAGTATTAACATCTTTTAAGCTGTCAATTTGATTTCGAAAACCAACATATAATCTATCGCTAGATTCAGCAAATTTTTTCGCTGAGTTTGTATTTGCTGTAAGGTTTTTACGATATTCAGCAATACGTCGATGAACTTCGTCAACCTCTTTAGCCGTTCGAGATAATGAACTTTTGATAATTTGTTGTGAGTTTTCGAACTCATCAGTAGCAGACGCCGCACCCTCCGCCTTTTTACTAAAATCATCTAGTTTTTTATTCGCTTCATCGACGCTTTGCACATCAATCTTAAGCTTTAGTGATGTGATTTCTTCTGCCATAATTTTCTCCAGATATTAAAAAACCCGCCTAAGCGGGTTGATGTTTAAGTGCTATTTTCTTAGTGAGGAGTATTAAAATTGCTAATAACTTTATATTTTATATGTTGATTTGTGGCTTGCAAAACCTCAATAACAGCACCTTTATATCTTATCACCGTAGAACGCGATAAATCATACTCAGCATTATTAGAAAAAGCTGGACGAGCCATATCGTTATTAAATTCTCGATATCCTATATTAATTTTATTACCAACCTTACCGTTATAAATCAGTGTTTGCTGGAATCCATCCTGACTCGTCACACTAACCTTTTTATAAGTAAACTGTTTATGATTCTCACAAAAATCAGTCCCTGTTGCAAAAGATATACACACTTCATTTTTAGACGAATCTTTACTAACCCTCATACCTATCGGAGCCGCAGGAACATTGAAACTTTTCACAATAGAATTCCCGTTTACACTTCTTGCCGCAAAAAATAAATATTTTTTATCTTCACCTAGCTTAGGATAATCACCCGCATCAATGATATAAGAGTACCAATAATTATTAACTTGAGTTGCTACTGGAAACGAAATTACATCCATTGTTTTAACGTTGCCTTGGCGAACCATATCATCACCTATATACGTAGTCGTAACTACATTAAGATCAGGATAGCTTTTTTGAGCAACCTCTGGCACATAATTATACTTAATATCACTCACACACCCGACTAATGCAAACCCAATTAAACCTGCTAGTAAAGTCTTTTTCATACCATTCTCCTTATTTTTTGGTAATAGTATGAAATTTATTAACTAAGAGCAATAAAAAACCACCCGAAGGCAGTTTGACTGTTATTGATGACTGATGGGTGATTTTTCAAATGTTACCCTTTAAACTAACAATTATTTTGATTTGTGCATTAATTTCAGGGCTTCGCTTTCCATGATTTGAATATCGTTCAAAATAGTCTCGTTTTCAGCTATGTTGTTAACTTTCATAACCCATGGTAAGCAATTGTAATCAAGCCCTGTAACGCCACCCATGCTTGTACGCCACTGGGTGGACATTGCTTTAAATAGCTTAAAAGCACCTAAATTTTCTTGCCATATTTCTACATACTCATCAGCGTAATCATCTTCGGTTAGACCAAATGCCGCCAGTTCATCTTTTGACGGCTCGGGGGTATATAGAGCAATGGCAAGTTCAATTAGTTTTTTTCGCGCTGACCTAACATTTCTTTATAGTATGTATCGGTTATCGCACGCCAAGCAGCAGGATAGTTATTTAATAAGATTTGCATATTTTCTTGATTAAATTCTTCATCCAAACTCCAGCCTTGAACTATTTTCATGACAATATCGATAATTTGTTTATCTTTAACTTCATCTTCAAGTTTAGCGAGCTTATCTGCTGAATAATGTTTAAAGGTTAGTTCGATTTGCCCGTCCTCTTGACCTGCACGAGGAATTAAGACATTACACTTAAACGTTGGTTCTGCGACTAATTTAAATTTTGCCATTTAGTTTTTCCTTATCTATCTTTATAAAATGTGATTGCTGGTGATTCAACTGTCGTATTGATTTTTACGGTTTCAATCTCGTTGATAGTCGTCTCAGGTGTTGGGTCAAATGACACACGTACAGCGTCGTAGCGAGTTTCCTTTGCTTTTGGTACATACATTTTCATTGCTACCACATCGTTTGTTTGATCCAATTCTTGAAGCACAGGATAAGCTGGTAAAGAACTGTCATGAGCAATGGTGTAACTTTTACTTTTCGCCGATTTAATGGTCGGCAATTGCTTTTCTTTGTCATCTTCAAGGAATTGAATTTGAACATATTGTTGCTCGCCACCCTCGGTTGAAACTTCTTTGACTTGAGGTAAACGTTCCCAAGATGTAATTTTAGTAACCGTCCCAGCACCCTCATCAACAGGAAACATATTTACATTGCTGGTGTTAATATTGCCCAATGTTACGTCCGCAGCATTAACCCGAGTAATTTTGGCCACAACGTAATTAAGCCTTGCCCAACCCGACGTGATTAGAACCTCATCGCCGACCATAAGCCCGTGATTCGCTTTCAATGTAACAACCGCTTCTTTGGCGTTTGTAATAGTTTCAAATGCTAAAGCCTCGCCTTTTGATTTTTGCACGTAAACACGTGCGCCGTTAGGTAATGCAAAACCCATAGTAAAACTCCTAATTTAATTAAATTAATGTATCAGCACGGTAATTCATGCTAATTGGGATGGTGTAAGTGGTTTTATCTGTGATAGCAGGATAAACACTAGGTATTGAGTTGATGTAAAGTGAAAAATTATCTTTGGTTAACTCTGTGTTGAGTTGAAAATGCTTAATAATCGATTCTGATATTTGCTGAGAGCGTGATTTACCAGTGTTAATTGGAGCAACTACGCTAACTTGGTAAACACCCTTGTAAATCCTTGAATCACCGTCTAAATCAAAGGCTGTTGTGATAGCTGGCAATATATTAGATTTTAAGTAGATTTCGTCATTAGGTGTTGCTTCGATGTTTTCATAAATGATTGGTAAACCCAGTTGGTTGGCAATGATATCTAAATGCGATTCGAGCAATTCTGAAATTGTCGAAATCAATTATTAACCTCCTTTTGCGGCGTTGTCGAAATGAGCTTGAGCGTTTAGTGCGGCGACCCTGACAATGCCGTTAGGCGCTTGTTTAGAGTGTCCAAATTCCAATCTCACGCTATAAGGTAGGTTGTTAGTAAAGTAGATTGACTGAACGCCGTAAGTATACCGCCCAATTTGCTCGATACCATCTTTTAATGTTTCCACTCCAGACGGATCTATTCTATCCAATTCACCAGATGCGGGCACATTAAAGGTAACTTGCCAATTACCCCGAAAACGTCCACCGACATAGCCTTTGGGTGCATAACCTTGCCATAATTCAGGCTGTCCAACTGGTGACATTCTGATAATGTCTTGCAATATTTCGATACTAGCCTTTTTAACAACAAGCTCATTTTTTGCTTTCGCTTTATCTACAAACGCATTGATAGACGATAGAAAATTTTGACTATTCGACATTTAAGCTTTCCTTAACTGTGATTTGTAGCATATAAGAACATCAGCAGGTTTTACTGGATTTGGCTGTTTAATCAGATATTTTTCACCGTCAATGATTACAATATCGTTGATTTTCAGCTCAACATCAGCAGAAAAAACCATCTGAATATCTCCAGACTGAATAACTGTTCCGTCAATCTCAATTGGGTTATAATTGGTTTTTATGCCAATTGTTGTAAAGGTTTGATTTTCGGTAATAACTTCTTTACCGTTAACAATCGATACCTTACCCTTTCTTAATACTGAGTATTCCATGCCGTATTTTGAAAGGAGCTTCAAGGCTGTATTAAATGAACGTTCATAAAAGTTCACCATCACGACCTCTCGGCAATACAATTTATTGAAAACCCACTGCTAACAACCAAATCACCCAATATTGACATAACAGCAGTATACTGCGGTTTAAAGCCTGATTCATCGACCGCATAAGCTACTGTTAACGCGCCAGCTATAGACTCCGACTTTACTGGAGCTTCACGCACACTAGGTAATAAATCACCCGAAATAGCTTCAATAGCTAACATGCATTGAGCTTTTATTAGTGGAGTTGGGATCTCATTGCTAGGTAATAAATAGCCATCCAAAACAATATTCTTTCTAGGAAATGGTAAAGTTTGGCTTTGTTTGGCTTTCTTACCTGCCCAATTTAATCCATTCAAATAGTCCATTGCTTTAATGAGCAATGATTCTTTATTGTCAGGTAAACTTATATCTCTTGCGTTAGCAAAATGCTCTAAATCATCAATGCTTGCATAACTGTTAAAGTTGCTAGAATTAAGATCGGCATTAATCATTCATTGCTCCATAAAAAAGGGCGTAAAGCCCTTTGTTTTAATTATTTACTTTGGCAGAATTATGTATCGTTTATCCAGATCTACATATTCCCATTTGCAACTCAATAATTCCATAGTCCTGACGGCAGTCAATATTAATAATTCTGTAGCATAACGAACTAAAATATTACCCGAATACGATTGCAATGCTTTCATAAATTCACGCATACCATCTTCCATTAGAAAGGCGTAATTTTCTGGCGTATGTGTGACCATAGCTTTAGCTAATTCACGCGCTGGATTGTTTTCTGCCCTTTCGGTAATAATTGCATATTGAAAAACCTCGGTACAACGTTGACGCATTTTTTTTGCAATTTCCAATGCACCTCTATTTTCTATTTGTTTTAAACAGTTTAGCATTACTAGAGGCTTGATTTGCGCAATATCCATATCGCCAACGAACGGGAATATATCTTTTTCAAAATACCGAATAATCATTTCTCTGGTATTGATAGACCAATTCCGTTTTTTTGTATCAAACCATTCAAGGGTTATTTTTTTAAAAGTATTTCCTTGCGCGATATTAGCAAGTAAAGTTTTTCTTTTTCGCTCAACAGCAGGATCTTTGCCGTAAGCAAGCATCTGCCGAGCTAATTCTTTTTCGTTGCGTGCATCTGCTAAACTAATATACGGATACTTACCGATCGTTAGCGTTTTTCTTTTGCCGTTGAACTGATAATCATAGCGCCAAGATTTAGTTCCTGTAGGTGTGATGTATAGATATAGGCTTTCAAAGTCTGGCAACTTGTACGGTTTTTCTTTTTGTTTTGCTGATTCAATGGCTTTTACAGTTAGCATAATTACGGTATTTTTGGTCATGGTATTAAAATATACCGTAAATATACCGTTTAAATGTTTGCGTTGTCAATCGTTTAGAATCGTGTTTAGTCGTGTCGAAATACCTTAAAACACTGTTAAAATAAAGCTTGAATCGTAGAGTGTCGTTTTAAATCTTATTCGTTAATACGACCCCAGCAGGAATCGAACCTGCAACTAGCCCTTAGGAGGGGCTCGTTATATCCATTTAACTATGAGGTCATAGGGGGCTCATTTTAATAAATTTACAAAGATAATGCCATTTAAATAACGAAAAATTTTTTATTTTAGGTAATCATGATACAATTATCTCAAATTTAACCTCATTACTTTTAATTGAAGATACTATGAAAAAACGAATCGTTGGTATGATGTTTTCTGTAATGGCACTCACAGGTTGCGCTACTTATCAGGCCGAAAATAATTCCTATAGTGACCCGTTATCTGGCTTTAACAAAACCATGTTTGATGTTAACTACTATGCGCTTGATCCTTATATTTTGCGCCCTACGGCAGTCGCTTGGAAAGATTACGTTCCTTCCCCTGTCCGCAAAGGTGTGGTTAACTTTTCCTCTAACCTGTCTGAACCTGCTTCAATGGTGAACAATTTATTACAAGGTGATGTTCATAAAGCAGGCACGCATTTAGCTCGATTCTTTTTAAATACCGTTTT
Organism: Gilliamella sp. Pas-s95; assembly: GCF_009795795.1. NCBI lineage: Bacteria > Pseudomonadati > Pseudomonadota > Gammaproteobacteria > Orbales > Orbaceae > Gilliamella > Gilliamella sp. Pas-s95. The sequence goes on from NZ_WTFC01000028.1 coordinate 22,645, forward strand.
CGGTTTTGCGGGTTTAATGGATGTTGCTAGTATGTCAGATCCACAATTACAAAAAGGTGGCAAACGGAGTTTTGGTGATGTACTAGGCCATTACGATGTGCCTTATGGCCCTTATGTTGTGTTACCGTTTTATGGATCAGCAACGTTAAGAAACGAAGGTGGTAGCGTAGTTGACTCTCTTTATCCACCTCTTGTTTGGTTAGATTGGCAATGGGCGTTAGTGCGTGGTGCGTTTGACGGTATTGAAGCACGTGCGGTCGCGATCGAGTATGAAGATTTAATAAAAAATAGCGATGACCCTTATAACTTTATGCGTAATGCTTACTTCCAACGTAATGACTTTGTGGCATCGGGCGGTAAAGTCGACGAAGGCAAGCAAAAACAACGTGAAGAAGCGATTAATGATGTTATTAATGATATCGATTCACAATAACTTTAATTAAATTATGCTGTTGTGTTAAATCACACTAATAAACAAACCGCCATTAATTGGCGGTTTTTTATGGTCTTTTATTTATGATGACGCTAATTTAGCCGCTTTTATTTGCCTATTTAGTTCGATATTGGTTTCATTTCTGGCAAATAATGCCAAAATCGGCTTGGCATTTGCTGGCGCTGTAATTTAGGATTGATGCGTTCTTTGATGGTTAACGCATTGCAATAGCGTTGCCACATAGTTTGAAATAGCGCTTCGTCTTTGGTTAGATACTGCTGATTAACTTGGCTATTTATAATCAGATCATCTTTATCAATAAGCGACACAGGTTCAATCCCGTGTAAATTATAGATATAACCATATTCACGCTTTTCGTCATATATTGCCCATTTTTGATCAGCAAAGCGCTCTTTAAAAAATTTAAGCACCAACGGCAAAACATTATAAATAGGTGCTATGATCGAAAAATAGATCTTATCATCCCTATCGTTAGGCTCAACAACATCTTTAAGTGGATTATTGATGGCATTAAAGCGTACAAATTGCATCACTCGATGCCGCTCCCTGCTCACTTTTTTAGCAATATCATGCACAGTTAGCACATCTTGATCGGCAAAATCAGTTTCGATTGATTTAGATGATTTAAATACCTTACAAATGTAACGAAACACAATCAAATCACTTTCAGGCAATTCCGACAGCCAAACATACATCAAATGACGAAGCGCAACTTTGCTAATCTTGTTAATTAATGCTACCCGTACTCGTTCATATTTTACATCGCAAAATTCAACATGATGCCTATCAGACACTAACAACGGCTCAACCTGCCCTGTGGTTAATAAGCATTCAGGCATTTTTTTGAGTTTAAAAGCATCAAACACAGCACAAAGCAAGCTTTCAAAGCTCTTATCATAATAAAACGCCAGCATAATTTACCAGCCCATCACTAGTTGCTGTGGAGTATTTGTCTGTTTATCTTCTAGCAAAGGCGGATCTTGCAACGTAAGTCGGATATATTCGGCCGATGAATTGAGTAATTTAAATTTTCTCATTTCGTGACAAACAACAAAAAATTGTGCACGTTTTAAAACAACGCCAATGCGTTTAAGCGCGTCAAGAGTAAGCTTTCGATGACGCCTTGCCATCACAATTAACTTGGCAGACTTAACTCCAATGCCTGGCACTCGTAATATTTTTTGATAACTATCACGATTAACATCAACTGGAAAGTACTGCGGATTACGGATTGCCCAAGCCAATTTGGGATCGACCGTTAAATCCAGATCGGGATATTGATCGTTAACGATTTCATCGACATTAAAATCATAAAAACGCAATAACCAATCGGCTTGGTATAAACGGTTTTCGCGTACTCTTGGTACTTCTTGCACAACAGGCAGCCGTCTATCGTAACCATTTACCGGAATAAATCCCGAATAATAAACTCGCTTCATACTTGGTCGTTTATAAAGTTTGGAGGTTAATTGCAAAATTTGCTTATCCGACTCATCTGTCGCACCAATAATAACTTGAGTACTTTGCCCTGCAGGTACAAATTTGGGTGTGGTTCGAAATTTTTTGCGATCTTCGATATTTTCTAATACATTTTGATGAATTTGCCGCATAGGTTGATAAATGCTTTGATGATCTTTCTCGGGCGCAAGTAATTTGAGGTTTTCTTCGGTTGGAATTTCTAAATTAACACTCATCCTATCAACTAATAAACCTGCTTGATTAATTAGATCGTTACTCGCACCGGGAATTGCTTTCATATGTATATAGCCATTAAAGCCATGCTCATTACGCAAAATTTTTACCACTCTAATCATTCTTTCCATAGTATGATCTGGACTTCTAACAATCCCCGAACTGATAAATAAGCCTTCGATATAATTACGGCGATAAAATTCAATAGTCAAATTGGCTAGCTCGCGCGGGGTAAAGCCCGCTCTTGGAATATCATTACTTTGCCGGTTAATACAATAAGCGCAATCAAACATGCAATAATTTGTCAGCATAATTTTAAGTAACGAAACACACCTTCCATCGGCAGTAAAGGTGTGGCAAATACCAGATTTATGTGCATTACCAATACCTTTAGCTTTATTACTTCTTGATGCGCCACTTGACGAGCAAGAAATATCATATTTTGCTGATTCGGCTAATATTTCAAGTTTGGTTATTATTTTTTCAGACATATTCAACCTATTAAAACACTGTTTATTTGTACAGTATATAGCAATCATCTAAAGATTGGCAAGCAAATATTGCGAGCTAAAATAGCTACAATTCGAGCTCTTTAGCGTCGCTTTATTAAGCTGTTTTATTTAGGTTTAATTGTTTTATTTATTTAAATATCAAGGCGATATTAAGAGATACAAATAAAAAATACGGCAAGGTATTGTTCAGCTTACAAGTGTACGCTATAATCAACGCACTTTTTTGTATGAAGCCAGATAACTTAGGAGCTAAATAGTAAATGAAACGTGTTGTAATTACAGGGTTAGGAATTCTTTCAAGTATTGGGAATAATACTAAAGAAGTTTTAGAATCACTAAAAATCGGTCGTAGTGGTATTACCTTTTCCCAAGAAATGAAAGATAGCGGAATGCGTAGCCATGTATGCGGGAATGTCAAACTCGACACGACAGGACTGATTGATCGCAAAGTTGTTCGCTTCATGAATGACGCTTCTATTTATGGTTATCTAGCTTTACAACAAGCCATTGAAGATGCAAAATTGACTCCGGAACAAGTCTCTAACCCTCGCACTGGTTTAATTGCTGGTTATGGTGGCTCAACCAAAACACAATACAATGTCGTTGCAGGCATGAAAGAAAAAGGCCTACGTGGTGTTGGTCCTTATGCTGTAACTAAATCAATGTCATCGGCAATTTCGGCTTGCTTAGCAACCCCATTTAAAATCAAAGGGATTAGCTACTCAATGACATCTGCTTGTGCAACATCAGTTCACTGTATTGGTCACGCAGCCGAACTGATTCAACTTGGCAAGCAAGATATCGTTTTTGCCGGTGGTGGTGAAGAACTGTGTTGGGAAATGTCTTGCGAATTCGACGCTATGGGTGCTTTATCAACCAAATATAACGACAACCCAGAAAAAGCATCACGCGCTTATGATAAAAACCGTGATGGTTTTGTTATTGCAGGTGGTGCCGGCATGGTTGTTGTCGAAGAATTAGAACATGCCCTTGCGCGTGGTGCTCATATTTATGGTGAACTTGTTGGCTATGGTGCAACATCAGACGGTCATGATATGGTTGCCCCATCAGGCGAAGGTGCAATGCGCTGTATGCAACTTGCTATTCAAGATTTAGATGTTCCGGTTGATTACATCAACACCCACGGCACATCAACCCCTGTGGGTGATGTCAAAGAGTTATGGGCAATCAAACAAGTATTTGGTGACAACATTCCAGCGATTTCATCAACCAAATCAATGACAGGTCACTCATTAAGTGCAACTGGTGCACAAGAGCTTATTTATTCATTATTAATGTTAGAACATGGCTTTATTACGCCAAGCATTAATATTGATGAACTTGATGAAGCAGCAATTGGTATGAACATTATTACCGAACCAACCGAGCGTGAACTTACCACTGTCATGTCAAATAGCTTTGGTTTTGGTGGTACAAACGCCTCAATTGTCATGAAAAAATACAAGGGTTAATAAGCAAATTTAACTATATTCATAAAAAAACCGTTCTGTAATGAACGGTTTTTTTTATTGCTAAAACAATGCCACTGACTAACCAACTTACTGCTGACAAAAGGAACACCTAAAAACAGCAATAACTATATTAACAGTTATAGCACCTTACTCAAAAATAACTTAGTACGTTCGTTTTGCGGATATTTAAAAATCTGCTCGGGCGAGCCCTGCTCTTGAATAATTCCCTGATCGATAAAAATCACACGGCTGGACATTTCCCGTGCAAAACCCATCTCATGGGTAACAACAATCATAGTCATGCCTTCTTGCGCTAATGACTTCATGACAGCAAGCACCTCACCAACGAGTTCAGGATCAAGCGCAGATGTAGGCTCATCAAATAACATCACTGTTGGTTCCATCATCAAAGCCCTAGCTATTGCCACGCGTTGCTGTTGACCTCCAGATAATTGACTTGGGTAAGCGTCGATCTTATCAATCAAACCGACTTTAACAAGCAAACTTTCAGCTTTAGCAATAGCATCAGTTTTCGCCATTTTTTTAACATCCATTGGCGCTAAAATCAAATTTTGCAATACCGTCATATGGGGGAACAGATTAAAACGCTGAAACACCATACCTACCGATTCACGCAGATGATTAATATTGGTTTTAGGGTCATGTACTTTAAAACCATTAACGACAATTTCGCCCGATGTGATATCTTCTAACGCATTAATACAACGCAAAAAAGTACTCTTACCCGACCCTGATGGCCCAATGATCGAAATGACCTCTTTTTCTTGAATATCACACGTAATACCACGCAATACATGGATATCACCAAACTGTTTTTGTAGATTTTTAATGTGAATCACTTTTGCCTAACCTTTTTTCCATATATTTCACAAGGAGTGATAATAAAAACGTCATAGACCAATAAACAATAGAAATAACAAAATAAGGTTCAGCATAAACCGCATTGGCGGCACCCGCAGTTCTAGCCGCATAAGCCAAATCAATAAGCCCAATAGCTGAACCTAATGATGAATCCTTTAAAATAGCAATCGCATTATTGCCCAAAGGCGGTAACATTCGGCGAAAGGCTTGTGGCAAAATAACTTTGCGCATTGTACTGCCATAACCCATACCCAGCGATCGGGCAGCTTCCATTTGCCCTTTATCGATGGATTGAATGCCGGCACGGAATATTTCAGAAATATAAGCACCAGCATTCAACGTAATTGCTAATATACACGAAATAAACGCGCCATATTGAACACGTAAATATCGGGCAACTTCTGGCGAAATCAAATAATCGGACACCAAAATACCGTTATTAGGATGTAACAAAAATGGCATAACAACAAAATAAGTCACCATAATTTGCACAAATAATGGCGTACCACGAAAGGCACTAACATAAATTTTCACCGGCCACTTAACCAACACACACAGCACATATTTATAAATACCATGCCGACATTGAGCAACCCGACCAATTCCTAATATTAAGCCCCAAAAAGTACCAAGCACTACACAAACAACAGTGCAAGTCACTGTCATTATTGCGCCATCAATAAACAGCGGTAGATAATCTTGTATAATATCCCAGTTAAATCCCATCACTAAAACCTATTGCCCAAATTAATTAATTGGTAAAGTTGGTACGTTGTCATCAAACCATTTACGATAAATTTTGTTATAAGTTCCATCAGCAACAATTTTTTTAAGCCCTGCATTGATTTTATCATTTAACTTTTGATTGCCTTTCGCAACAGCGATACCAAAATATTGAGGTTCAAAATTTGAATCAGAAATCAAATTAAAATCCTTACCGGGATGCATTTTGATATAAAACTTAACTACCCCAACATCACTAACAGCGGCATCAATACCTTGCTCATACAAATCTTGTAAAAGAAGCGGTGTATTATCAAAACGCTTAATAGCGCGGCTATTACGACCTAAAACTTTCGAGACAACAACATCAGCCGTACTACCATTAACAACCCCTACTGTTTTGGTATTCAAATCAGTAAGCGAGGTAATATTAGATCCTTGTTGAGTCACAATAACTTGTTCTGCTGGAAAATAAGGTAACGAAAAATCAACTGAATTTTTACGTTTATCGGTAATCGTAATTCCAGAAATAATAATATCGCGCTCACCATTATTTAGACTTGCAAAAATACTGTCCCAAGGGGTATTAATCAGTTTAATATTAAAATGCTCAGCATCTGCAATTGCTTTAATCAGATCAATATCAAAGCCTTCTAACTCACGTTGGCTATTTTCGAATTCAAATGGACGATAAGTCCCACCTGCACCAACCACATAAGTTGGCTCATCAGCATAAGAAAAAGCACTAAAAACAAGCATACTACTAGCAAAGATTAACGAAAAAAAAGACTTCATCATGACTTCCTAATTGTAAATAAATGGAAAAAACATGATAACTTTTGAACAAAATATTGCAACTTAATATTTAAATAAGATGCATTGATGATAGTGTTTTTGGGTTTTAGGGAAAGATAAAGATAGTTTTAGATAAAAGCCATAAAAAACCAAATAAAACCAATATGTTTTCTAACTGATTTTTGAGTGATGATTTGCTATTTTGTAAAAATAATTCCAGAAGATACATCACACCAATAATATACAGCGACAAAATCACAACAACAATGAGTACATTCTTCACTCTGTATTGCTTTTTATCTTCATCTTGCAAAATTCACTCATCTAGTTTACTTTACTTATACACGGAAAATTAAATAAATAACTAGAGCGTAAACATGACGATATCATTTAAAGAGCAGCAGCAACGAATCAGCTTTGTTAAGCAGTTTTTTGCCAGCCAACTTGCCGAACGTTTGTCACTAATCGAAGTGCAAGCTCCATTACTAAGTAAAGTTGGCGATGGTATTCAAGATAATTTATCTGGTACAGAACATGCCGTGCAAGTTAAAGTGAAGGCGATCCCTAATACGCAATATGAAGTGGTACATTCACTGGCTAAATGGAAGCGTAAAATTTTAAGTGATCACCATTTTGAAGCTGGCGAAGGAATTTATGCTAATATGAAGGCATTGCGCCCTGATGAAGATAAGCTTTCGCCAATTCATTCGGTTTATGTCGATCAATGGGATTGGGAAAAGGTGATTCGCCCTGAAGATCGCAATTTAACTTATCTAAAACAGACCGTTGACAATATTTATGCCGCCATTAAGGCAACTGAAAAGGCAGTATCACAACAATATCATATTTCGCGATTTTTACCTGAATCTATCACCTTTATTGATAGTGAACAATTATTAAAACGTTACCCAAATTTATCCTCTAAAGAGCGCGAAAATGCAATAACCAAAGAACTTGGTGCAGTGTTTTTAATTGGTATTGGCGGTAAATTATCGAATAATGAAAAACACGACGTCCGTGCTCCCGACTATGATGACTGGAGTAGCGTAAATGATTTAGGATCTAAAGGCTTAAATGGTGATATTTTAGTCTGGAACCCGATTTTAAATAGTGCATTTGAAATTTCATCAATGGGGATTCGTGTCAATGCTGAAGCACTAAAACATCAATTAAAGCTGACTAATGATGAAGACCGCTTACAATTTGATTGGCATAAAGCGTTAATCAATGGCGATCTGTTGCAAACAATTGGTGGTGGCATTGGCCAATCGCGTTTAACAATGTTACTTCTGCAACAAAAGCACATAGGCCAAGTACAAGCAAGTGTATGGGACGATGATGTCAAAGCAAATTACAGTAATTTATTATAACCAATCACCAACAAAAAATAGGGCCTAGCGCCCTATTTTTTTGCTTAAAAAATTTAAATTAATTTGTCACTGGCTCATCACTTTGTACTGGAGCTGATTCAGTATTTTTTGGCGTAGATTGTGATGGATGATTTTCAGTAGCAACACCATCTAAACGAACGTAAACAATATGTTGCTGACCACGATCGCACGATCCTACAATTTTACCTTCAATTTGTTCCCCTGATTTGTCAGCAGGTTCAAATTTAAGCTGAAAATGAGATGGATCAACACCATTATTTTTAATTTTTTCAGCAATATTGGCACTGATTTCGTCACAATTGGATGCCGCAGCTAACATAGGTAAACTAAGTAAAAACACACCGATTAATTTTTTCATTTTCTTTCCCTTTTATATGTGATTTGATTATTGAATGCATTGTAAAACTATTGATTACACTGTCTATCAACTTTTAATGGCGATTAAAAACAGCCTACAAATATAATTACACATCCAACAAGATTATTATTCTGTTGGGTAATATTAAAACAAACCGATGACTTCAATTTATTCACTATACAATTTGATAAGTGATTAATAAACCTGTTAATAACTCAATAATATTATGATTAATAACTTATTTTTTTAAAGGTTAAATATTAAACGACTTTATTTTCAATCTTATTTTGATAAAAATAGCCACTCTTTTTTTTAGTTTTACTAAAATTTTCCTGTGTTGATTAGTAGGTAAAAAAAACAACCACTAAACAAAATTGATTGGCGCTCATTCAATCGCTTGGTGCAAATTATAAAGCAGTTAAAAAAGCAATTAACCCAAAAAGGACACCAGGGGAATTGGCAATAGCAATTGGCCAGTCTTTCTTTTCTCTCAATAATCCATAACAGACCCAAAGCGAACAATTAATGGCTGCTGCTAGTGGTTGAGTTGGATTGGATTTTAATCCATGCAAATTATCGATGATTTGCGGAATATAAGAAACATACATTCCTAATGATGCTATCGTGGCGATAATACCTAAAATATGAAAAGCTTTTGGTGAAAGATGCAAAATAGCCTCCTAATAGCATTTATGATTTATCATCTTGTGTCTTCAATTATAGCTAGTTAGACTACTATCAGCAATCCACCCTCTAAAGCTTAATCCTGTAAATTGTATTAAAATAAGACAAGCAATTCAGTCACCTTGCATTACTGCCTAAGATTTATAAAAAAATTAACTATTAATCAATAGAATAAAATAACAATCAATAATTAATTATGGTACGTGATAACAAATAACAAGGCATAACTAATTTCAATAATTGGTTAAACGATTTAATATTTTTTAACATTTTTTTGATTATTTTAGTACAGTTCGCTTAGTACAATAATAGTCAATTAATAATTTTAGCTACAGAGTCAATATCCCCCCCAAAAAAAACCAAATATTTATTCACTGTATGACTTAATAAGTGTTGAACAATCCTGTTGATAACTTTTTAACATCATGATTAATTTATAAATTTATTTAAGATCAAATATTAAACAATCATAACAATAGTTTTATTTTAGTTATAATTCAAAATGACCATAACTTAACCTAATTGCACCAAGACCATCGCCAAAACTGGCACCTTGCGACACAATCACACCATCTAATAACAGCTGATTAAGCAAAGCAGATTCTTGTGCAACCGTGTTCACTGGTAAATAAGCATACAAGTGAAAGCCACCCAGTGGAGCTTGATAAGTAATATCACTGCCAAAATAACTATCTAACCACTGCATTAACTGTTCAGCTTTAACTTGCAACGCTTGGCATAACTGCTGTTGATGGCTTACGTAGTGATGTTGCAAATACTCTTGCGCCAATAATTGTGGCAAAATGCTTAACCCTGAGTCGATATGTTGTCGAATTTTTGCTAGATTTTCGATAATATCACGTGGGGCAACCATCCACCCGACGCGAATATTTCTCCCTATATATTTTGATAGCGAACCCAGATAAATAACTTGGTTATGCTGTTCAAATTTTTTAATTGGTGATACGGCCAAATCACGTCTAAACGCTAAACTACTATAAGCATCATCTTCAACAATCCCAATACATTGAGATCGACAAAATGCCAATATTTCTTTCTTGCGTTCATGGCTCATGACAAAACCCATCGGATTTTGGAAGACAGGATTTAAAAACAACCATTTTATGTGATGTTGTTGCACACAGCTAGCAAGACTTTCAAGCGTGATACCATCATTATCACACTCAATACCGTACAAACGTAATCCGGCCGCTTGAAACAGTGGCAAAGAATAAAAATAAGACGGCGACTCAATTCCCACCGAATCGCCGGGTTTAAGCAACCCCTGTGTAATCAAAAACAACGATTGCTGTGTGCCCGATGTAATTAAAATCTCTTCAGGATCAACTTGCATCGCAAACTGCTTTTGCATATAAACAGCAATTTGCATCTTTAGTGATGGCAACCCCAATTGTAATGTATCGCTATTTTTTTCGTGCATAATCAATTCGTCTAATGAGACATTGGGTAACTGAAGTTTGGGGATCAAATACGTTGGTAAATCACCATTAGCCAGATCACAAATGGATAATTGTGTACGCATTTGTGCCGATTTTTGTTGATAAACCGATTGCTTATTTTGATAAAAATGCGCAGGTAAACGCCAATGAATAGATGAATAGGTTTGCATTCCCCATTTTTGATTATTGACATAAGTACCGCTTCCTTGCCGACGGATCAACACACCACGTTCCGTTAACAAATCTAAGGCATGAACAACCGTTGAACGATTAACAGACAATTTTTTTGCCAATTCACGTTCAGAAGGCAATTTTTCGCCGGCTATCAACATACCTTGCTCAATATAATCTTCAATAAGCTGTGTCACTTTCTTAAAAAGCGCCCCTGACAAGGGTGCTAGTTTTTGCTGATCCCACATGATTATTTCGCTTTAACAGGTTTCATGGCTTGCTTGGGCATGTTTATTACCGCAAACACTACAAAATTGGATGGTACTATTATAGTCCAATTGGCTGTTTTTTGTGGTGTTATATTTTTGAATAATACAAAGTCTTAAATGCAGTTAGACAATATTGTCATTATTGATTGAATCAGGAGCAAAAAAATGAACCCAATTACAGGCACACAAACCGTTAAACGAGGCATGGCACAAATGCAAAAAGGTGGTGTTATTATGGACGTAGTTAACGCAGAACAAGCCCAAATAGCGGAACAAGCTGGCGCAGTTGCCGTAATGGCTTTAGAGCGAGTGCCCTCAGATATCCGCGCCGCGGGTGGAGTTGCTCGAATGGCTGATCCAACTATTATTGAACAAGTCATGAAAGCGGTCACCATACCTGTGATGGCCAAAGCACGCATTGGTCACATTGTTGAAGCTCGTATTTTAGAATCAATGGGCGTTGACTATATTGACGAAAGCGAAGTGCTCACCCCTGCCGATGAACAGTATCACTTACTCAAAGAAGAATTCACCGTACCATTTGTTTGCGGTTGTCGTGATCTGGGCGAAGCGCTACGCCGAATTGGCGAAGGTGCATCTATGCTACGCACCAAAGGTGAACCCGGCACCGGCAACATTGTTGAAGCTGTGCGCCATATGCGTAAAGTCAACGAACAAATTCGCCAAGTTGCTAACAAATCAAAAGATGAATTAATGACTTTTGCCAAAGAGATAGGTGCACCTTATGAGTTAGTATTGCAAATCAAACAGTTAAAAAAACTACCTGTTGTTAACTTTGCCGCTGGTGGCATAGCAACCCCTGCCGATGCGGCACTTATGATACAATTGGGTGCTGACGGTGTTTTTGTTGGATCTGGCATATTCAAATCCCAAAATCCTGAAAAGTTTGCTAAAGCCATTGTCCAAGCAACCACTTATTTTGACGATTATCCACGTTTAGCCGAGCTTTCAAAAGGCTTGGGTAACGCAATGAAAGGAATTGAAATCAGTACACTTGCTCAATCAGAAAGAATGCAAGATCGAGGTTGGTAATGACAACTTTAGCTCATAACGACATTAAAAACATTGGAGTGCTCAATTTGCAAGGTGCAGTCAGTGAGCATATAACAATGCTTAATAGCATCAACAATGTACAAACAACTCTAGTTAAACGTCCTGAACAATTAACCAAGCTAGACGGATTAATCATTCCTGGTGGCGAATCGACTACCATTAGCCGTTTAATTAAACAAAATGGACTTGTCGAACCGATAAAACAATTTGCCAAACAAGGCAAAGGCATATTAGGCACCTGCGCGGGACTGGTGCTTTGCGGTCATAGCACAACTCATAACGAGGTCGAATTGTTGGGCTTAATGGATATTTGTGTTGAACGCAACGGCTTTGGACGGCAAATTAACAGCTTTGAAACAACCTTAGAGATACCAACGATTGGCAGGCAAATACCAGCAATATTTATTCGCGCACCTTATATTGCCAAAGCAGGACAAACTGTTGAACAACTCGCATTCGTTGGAAAGCATTGCATTATGGCACAACAAGGTAATATTTTAGTATGTGCTTTTCATCCTGAATTAAGCAAGGATAATCGAATTATGCGTTATTTTGTTGATAGGTGTTAAAGGGGTGATACTGTAAAAACAGCAAAATAAAAACTTTAATAAAATCAATACCTTTTCTGACCGATTTTTGGCGGAAAATCAGGTCTTTTTTTGGGTTGGTGAATAGAATAAATCGGGTGCGCAGGTTTCGGACGTTTTGACCTTGGGTGAATAAAATAGTTACAGTGACCACGTCCGAGCTAAGGGAATTAAAGCGAATTCCCTTAGCAATCCCGCGCTTGGCTGCAGAATGTGGCCTGCGGCTGCCCGACGCCGTCGCTCGGTCTTAACGCACCGGCTATGATTACTCGTATCATCCTGATACTCGCCTCTTCGAGGCCATCTTCGCTTTGCTCAGATGTTCAAATTTGTTC
>NZ_WTFC01000109.1:0-324 GCF_009795795.1 Gilliamella sp. Pas-s95
TGGACAAAAAGAGTCCTGTTCAATATCGGGAGTATTATTTTCCAGCAGCTTAGTTTTTTTGTACAACTTTTGGGGTGCAGTTCAGCGAATTCCCTGACAACCCACGCTTTGGCTGCAGAATGTGGCCTGCGGCTACGCTACTCGTATCATCCTGATACTCGCCTCTTCGAGGCCACCTTCGCTATGCTCAGCTGTTCAAATTTGTTCCAGACAAATTTGTCCGCCGCCGCTCGGTCTTGACGCACCGGCTATTATCCGTTCCAGACGGAGAATAGCCTCGCCAAACATCCCTGTTTGGCGTGCTAACCTCGCTCTGTTGTCGGC
>NZ_WTFC01000110.1:0-323 GCF_009795795.1 Gilliamella sp. Pas-s95
GAATGTATATTTTTTTGCCATAATTTTATTCCCAAAAGTAGATTTAAACAATCCAACTTTTGGGGGGCAGTTCACGAATTCCCTTTGCAATCCCACGCTTTGGCTACAGAATGTGGCCTATGGCTACGCTACTCGTATCAGCCTGATACTCGCCTCTTCGAGGCCATCTTCGCTATGCTCAGATGTTCAAATTTGTTCCAGACAAATTTGTCCGCCGTCGGCGCTCGGTCTTAACGCGCCGTTTGTGGACGCGCTCCCGGCGCACCACAAACTCGCCAAACGTCCTGTTTGGCGTGCTAACTTCGCTCTGTTGTCGGCACATT
>NZ_WTFC01000111.1:0-323 GCF_009795795.1 Gilliamella sp. Pas-s95
TAAGGTAGAGCTTAAGATTTGATAAATCTTGCTGTATAAAGATAAACAACAATTTTGGTTTTGAAAACCCTTTTTTTGAGGTGTTATATAATTTATTGATTTTATTTAATTTTAAATTGTCGTTAAAAAAAGGGTTTGGAGCGGTTAAATTGCTGTTATTGGGGCGCTATTTGTGGTTTTGTTGAGTTGTTGTATGTCGGCGCTTTGCTTAGGTTGTGTAAGCGGTTGATTTTCCGTGAAAACCCTAGATTACACCATGAAGTGCAATTCGTCTTAGCTCCTTAGAATAAAAGGAGGCAGGGCTTTTAAACTTATGCCGTTTT
>NZ_WTFC01000029.1:0-32124 GCF_009795795.1 Gilliamella sp. Pas-s95
CAAGAAAACGGCATAAGTTTAAAAGCCCTGCCTCCTTTTATTCAAAGGAGCTAAGAAAAATTGCACTTCATGGTGTAATCTAGGTATGATAATGATAAAACTTTAAATCGTAAACGACGTTTAGCTCTTTTTTATTTTTATTTTATTTCTTTATATAGCGTGTTAATTATAAGTCAGCCAGGAGAAGGTATTTTTTCAAATATTATTTTTTTCTGGTCGGCTGTTTTTATTTTGATATTGTATTCATTTTTTATTAGTTTTCTTGAAACCCCACGTAGATACATAAAAAGAAAAAATGGAAATGATTAATTGAATTTAAATAGAAGATGTTGATATTTTATATTAATCATATGTCTTTTTATCAACTACATGAAAAATTAAAAGGTAGATTTGCATGGCTGTTGAAATGTGGGTTAGCTATTATTTTTTTGCTATTGTTGGGTGTTTTATTCGGCACTATTTTTCGGAATATATTGCAATGGACTATGATAATGATAAAACTTTAAATCGTAAACGACGTTTAGCTCTTCTTTATTTTTATTTTATTTTTTTATATAGCCTGTTTATGATAAGTCAGCCAGGAGAAGGGCTTTTTTTAGAACTTATTTTTTTCTGGTCGGCTGTTTTAATTTTTATATTGTATGTATTTTTTATTAGTTTTCTTGAAACCCCACGTAGATACATAAAAAAGAAAAAATGGAAATGATTAATTGAATTTAAATAAGGATAAAATTAATTTTATCCTTATTTATGCAAAGAACTTGTCAATCATAACCCTCAAAACATTAACAACTCTTTGACGCTTGTTTATAAATTGAATCTTCATTTTAAGTTATAGCACTCTATGTTATGCTAGCGCTAATATTAGTCACAGAATATCCCTTTATGATAAAAGATCCATTTTTTGACCGCGAAGCCGAGAAGTACGATTCCCCCATTGCTAGCCGTGAGCTTATTTTAGATTACCTTAAACAAGAAGCAAAACGAGCAAGTGTTTATTACGTGCCGTAAATGTTATGCCTTGTCTGAGAATTTAAATTATTTCATTAAAGACGAAGAAAGTAGTGAAATAAATTTATAAGTACCTCAGCTAGCAGAAATAGATAATGTAGGTAAAATAGTTGAAAATTGTGAGTTTATTATGGCAATAAGTTCTGATCCAACAAAAAATTCAGAATATTATTTATGTACTCGTCCTGATGGTTCGCAATATCGCAAATATGATGAACATCCGGAAGAATTGGAATAATAAATATGGTTGCTTTAATTTATATCTTATTTTATTTTTTTTCTATTATACCTCTTATTATTTCTTATCGATTTAAAAAATATTCCATCAGAGATTATAGATACGATAATGGGTTAAAGTGGAAAAAAAGAATAGTATTAATCTTAAACTATGCTGTCATATTAATGCTGATCATTATTTTAGGAGAAAAAAAAACAATCAGAGGATATTCATCTGAGTTTGACCTATTACTATTATCCGCTGGAATATTTATCTATATTTATCTATTTGCAATTGGCTGGCTTGAAAGCCCTAGACCTTTTAGAAAAAAGAAAAAATGGAAATGATTAATTAAATTTAAATAAGGATAAAATTAATTTTATCCTTATTTATGCAAAGAACTTGTCAATCATAACTCTCAAAACATTAACAACTCTTTGACGCTTGTTTATAAATTGAATCTTCATTTTAAGTTATAGCACTCTATGTTATGCTAGCGCTAATATTAGTCACAGGATATCCCTTTATGATAAAAGATCCATTTTTTGACCGCGAAGCCGAGAAGTACGATTCCCCCATTGCTAGCCGTGAGCTTATTTTAGATTACCTTAAACAAGAAGCAAAACCAGCAAGTTTAGAAAAAATTGCCCAAGCTGTCGACATTAAAAATGAAGAGCAAAAAGTGGCATTGCACCGTCGTTTGCGCGCAATGGAGCGTGATGGGCAAGTGGTGTTTACGCGTCGCAAATGTTATGCCTTGCCCGAAAAGTTTGACATGGTCAAAGGTAAGGTTATTGCCCACCGTGATGGTTTTGGCTTTTTGCGGGTAGAGGGGAACTCTGAGGACTATTTTTTAGCACCTGAACAGATGAAAAAGGTGTTACAAGGCGATGTGATTTTAGCCCAGCCTATCGGTACACAATATCGTGGTAAAACCGAAGCTAGGGTAGTGCGAATTTTAGAGCCGCGTAGTAATCAAATTGTTGGTCGCTATTTTATCGAGCAAGGTGTTGGTTTTGTGGTGCCTGATGATAGCCGTTTGAACTTTGATATTTTAATAACGGGTAAACCTGATCGCACTGTGCGTATGGGATCGGTTGTGGTAGTTGAGTTACAACAGCGACCAGAGCGTCGCCAAAAAGCGGTGGGTGTGATTAAAGAAGTCCTTGGTGAAATGATGGGGACGAATTTAGCTATTGATATTGCCTTGCGTAATCATGAAATTCCATATGAATTACCTCAAGCGGTTGAAGCCGAAGTTAGCAAATTTACCGATCAAGTGCCCGAAAGTGCCAAAAAAGGTCGTAAAGACTTACGCAATTTGCCTTTAGTTACCATCGATGGCGAAGATGCGCGTGATTTTGATGATGCGGTCTATTGCCAAAAAAACCGTGGTGGCGGCTATCGTTTGTGGGTGGCTATTGCCGATGTAAGTTATTATGTTCGGCCGGGAAAAGCGTTAGACAAAGAGGCTTGTTTGCGTGGTACGTCGGTTTACTTTCCTTCAAGAGTTGTGCCTATGTTGCCCGAGGTTTTATCTAATGGACTATGTTCGTTAAATCCTCAAGTCGATCGCTTGTGTTTGGTTTGTGAAATGACCGTATCTAATCGAGGCCGTTTGACAGGATACGAGTTTTACGAAGCGGTGATGAATTCGCATGCTCGGTTAACGTATACCAAAGTGGCTAAGATTTTAGAGGGTGATGAGGAACTTCGTGAGCATTACCATGACTTGGTTCCTCATCTTGAAAACCTCTACGGGCTTTATAGTGTGCTTGATAAAGCTCGTGTTGCCCGTGGGGCGATAGGGTTTGAATCAGAAGAGCCTAAATTTATCTTTAATGCTGATAAGCGTATTGAAAGCGTCGAGCTTGCACAGCGGAATGTGGCTCATAAAATCATCGAGGAGTGTATGATTTTAGCCAATGTGGCTGCGGCAAAATTAGTGATTAAAGCTGATATTCCTTCATTATTCCGTGTGCATGATAGACCCGATGAAGATCGCATAAATAATCTGCGTAGCATTTTAAGCGAACTAGGATTGTCGCTTGGTGGTGGAGCTAATCCTAAGCCTAAAGATATCGCCGAATTAATGACTGTGGTTGAAACACGCCCTGATCATGATATGTTGCAAACCGTTATTTTGCGTTCAATGAAGCAGGCCATTTATGATCCTGAAAATCGAGGTCATTTTGGTTTGGCGCTTGAGGAATATGGACATTTTACTTCACCAATTCGTCGTTATCCTGATTTACTTTTACACCGTGCTATTAAATGGATTTTAGCCGATGAACAACAAAAGACCAGTAAGACTGGCGGGTACCGTTATAATACAAGCGAAATGCTCTATTTTGGCGAACACTGTTCTATGACTGAACGACGTGCCGACGAAGCTGTGCGTGATGTGGTTGATTGGCTCAAATGTGATTATATGCAAGATCATGTCGGCGAAGTATTTAACGGTACGATTTCGAGCGTAGTTAATTTTGGTTTCTTTGTGCGGTTAGACGAGCTATTTATTGATGGTTTAGTGCATGTGTCATCGCTTGAAAATGATTATTATACTTTTGATGGTTCGCGTAATCGCTTAATTGGTGAAAATACCCGCTTTACTTATCGTTTAGGCGATAAAGTGCAAGTAAAAGTCGATAATGTTAATCCAGAAGAACGTAAAATTGATTTTTCACTGGTTGGCAGTAATAATAAGCCGAAACGTCAAGGTAAAACAGCAAAAGAGAAGTCTAAACAATCCCAAACCGATCAGCATGCTGATTTGCCGCTTAAGCGAAAACGCAAAAAATCAACTAGCGAAAGTAGTACTAAGCCAAGTACTAAAAAAAAGGCTAAACCGAGTGCGAAATCAAGCACGAAAGTTGAAGCGAAAGCTAAAAGTAAAAAACGTAACAAATCGAAACCAAAATCAGTCAATAAAACCAAATAAGTTAATAAGATAAAAGAGTAGCAGATAAATGAGTGAAACAGTTTATGGCCTGCACGCCATTGAAGCATTATTAGCGCGTTCGCCAGAAAGAATTATTGAAGTATTTATTATTAAAGGGCGTGAAGATAAGCGTCTTATTGCCGTTGTACGTCAGTTAGAGCAACTTGGTTTGCCAGTGAAAATAGCTAACCGTCAATGGTTAGATGAAAAGTCAAAAAACGGTGTACATCAAGGCATTTTAGCCATGGTTAAACCAAGTCGAGGTTATCAAGAAAATGATATTCCTTTACTTATGGAAGGGCAGATAAATCCTGTTATCTTAATTTTAGATGGTGTGACTGATCCGCATAATTTAGGTGCTTGCATAAGAACCGCTGATGCCGCTGGAGTCGATTTTATTATTGTGCCAAAAGATCGCTCAGCACCGCTTAATTCCACCGTACAAAAAGTTGCCTGTGGCGCAGCTGAAAGTGTACCGGTGGTTAGAGTGACCAATTTAGCACGCACGATGCGAATGTTACAAGATGAATATCAAGTTTGGATTGTGGGCACTGCTGGCGAAGCTGATCGTACGCTTTATCAAACCGATTTTTATAAAACATCAACAGCAACTTCGCTTGCATTGGTGATGGGTGCGGAAGGTGAAGGGATGCGCCGTTTAACTAAAGAGCACTGCGATGAGTTAGTCAGCATTCCAATGGCTGGCATTGTGTCATCGCTTAATGTGTCAGTGGCAACGGGTGTTTGTTTATTTGAAATTGTGCGGCAAAAAAATAGATAGTAAGGGATTAAGATGTTTGGGTTAATTAAAAAATTGTTATCTCGAAAAAAACAAAAGCCACTTACTGAGCGAGATCTTAATGGACGTAATCATGTTGGTTACCCTACTATGCAACTTTCAGGTGAAATTGACAAACTAATTAAACCACAATTTAAAGCAATTAAACCAATTATCAAAATTTATAAAGACACTTTGTTTTTTAAGTGGGGACCGAGTGTTATTAATGATAAATTATCTGATGATCAATTAGCCAAGCTTTCAGGTCGTAATTTGCAGATGGTTTATCTATTGCTATTTCGTGATATGCTTCGGCATATCGCCGGACTTGTTGAACTTAAAGATCAGCCTGCCAATTGGCCCGATCTTTTTGCTCAAAAAGTGCTTGATAACTGCCAAATGCTAAACGATGCCGATGATACTGATATCGCTAAAAAACAAGCGTTGTTTGCCAGTGCACAGCGTTATTCTATTGATACTCCTATCGATGATAAACACCCTGAAAATACCGAAATTCCTGATTGGACGGTGCCGTTGGCCGAGTTAATCATGCTGCCCTCTGACATGATTTATAAATGCCACCAGCCATTATTGACCGCAATAAAACAACGAAAAAAACGCCGTTAAGTTGGGGGGGGTATTGTCTATTTGGTGACAAAATGTGCTGTCACCAACAAAGTCAATGAATTGAGATATTGAGAAATGATTAACTTATTGCGCCTATTTGTTTAAGTAAACCAAATATATCGGGTTGCCCATATTCCTTTATTATTTTGCCATTTGAAAAATAGTAGAAATTCATAGCACTTATTTCAATTTTTTTCCCCGATGGTTCAATGCCAAAAAAATGCCCTTTATGTGTGCCGTTCAGTGTAAAGCGAGTTGCAACGATATTTTGTTCTGCAACAACTTCCTCCAGTTTCCATTGAATGTCAGGGAAAGCACTTCGCATTATGTTTAGTACATGCATATAGCCTGAAGGGCCTTTCAATGGCTCTGGGCTTGTTGGTGCATAAAATATTGCATTTTCTGAGATTATTTCTTTAGATAACTCAACATTTCCAGTATTAATAAATTCTAAAAATTTTTGTATAGCTACTTTATTTTCTTTGATTGACATAATTTCTTTTCCTCATGCTATAAATATTATTGGGTATGGTGATGCTTTTTTGATGAAAAAGATACACAATAAAAACCAGTTTGCAAACTGGTTTTTATATAGATTGCTAGTTTGTAAAGTAGGTAGGTGAATTTTAGTTGATGTTTTAAAAAATAAAATATAATCAATTTAATATTTTTTGTGAAAGTGATAACACTATTTTAACCCATATTCATCCAAAACAGATAAAACAGCCATGCACAAATCTTTGAGATCAAGGTAGAGTGAATAAAACATATCTATTCGGTTTGATAATTGATTATCAGTTTAAATTAATTTTGCTATATATTTTTTCAATCCCCAAAATCGTGTAATGACAGCATAATAAAATTGCTGGGTATATTATAAAATTAAGGGTGATCCATGCTGATATCAGCAAACCGAAACCAATGGAATCAATTAAATAATGCTGATATAAATAAGGATCTCGAATTAACTGAGGGATAATCATAAAAATAAGGCTAATTAAAATGCCAATAAGTAAACCGCAAATGATTAACCCTGATGTTTTTTTTATTTTGTTTAAAATGAAGATTGAAATAACAATAAAACAGAAATAACAAAAACCATAGTACATTAAATAGTAATATTCAGGTGTATTGTATTGTTTTTTGATAAAGCGATAACACCATTGATAACTTAGCAATCCTCCAATAAAATTAAACAACAATATAATAAATAACTTAATGAATTTCATTGGTTAATCCTTTGATTATTTTACCTAAACATGATGGACAAATAACACTCTTTCATCCTATATATTAATAAATTCTAAAAGTTTTTGTATAGCCGTTTCAGGCTATAAATATTATTGGGTATGGTTAATGCCTTTTAGATAGGGAAAATACACAATAAAAACGGGTTTGCAAAGTGGTTTTTCATATAGACTAATAGTTCGCAGAACAGGTCGTTGATCTTCAGCTGTTATTGTTAAAAAACAATTATAATCAATATTTTATTAACATTGTTTTGTGTGTGTTATTTAACACTATTTTCTTCTTTCAATCTTTTTTTCTTTTTTACTAGTAATTTTGCCATTTTTATTGGCAAAAATACCAACTAGGTAAGCAAATCTATCTCACTTATACTTAATTTATGAAGTCAATAGGTGAATAAGCTTATGCGAACAAGAACCATTGAGTTATTTAAGAAATTTATTTCAATCGACTATCCGATCACCTCCGAGATGTTGTCGGAAGAGTTTCAGATTAGTGCGCGAACCATTCGCAATGAAATCCAAGAAATTAATGAGTTTTTAACGCAAAGACAATTTCCTTTAATTTCAACAGTGCGTAGTAAAGGTTTTATAATCAATGCGACGCAAGATCAAAAACAGTTAATTCACAACGCATTGTTGGGCGTGCCAACTTCATCAATTTTAAGTAAAGATGAACGTCAGTTTGATTTGTTACTGTCTATTGCGTTTTCTGCCTCTCCAACCATTCTCAGTCATAAAGAAAGTGTTTTTTTTGTTTCAAAAAGTGTTTTAGATGAAGATATTAGAAAACTCAAAACTAGGCTGAAAAAATATGATATTGAATTAATCAGCCAGCCTAAACAAGGTATGCAGTTTGTCGGATTGGAACGCTCTATTCGTTTAATGATGTATGAAGCGATTAATCAGTTCGCCGGTAATTTAGAATTAGATAAACCATTAAATGAATTAAGCTTGATACAGCAGTTATTGTTTAATTATATTCCTCAATCTCTTATCTGTGACTTATTAAAATTAGCCCACCAAACTATTAGCCAGATTCATGATGAGATTTATATTCAACAACTGGTTGTTTTTACTGCTATTTGGGTAATTAGAAACCAGCAGCAACATCATCTCACCATGATAAGAACTGATTTTAATAATAATGATTTGGGCGAAATAGCAAAATTTATTCATTTGGTTTGTCGGCATGTTGCTTTGCAAGTTAATAGGCAAGAACAACAATACATTATTTATATGCTAGAAGCGTTCAATACCAAGGATATCAATAACTATATAGAGTGGGTAAATGCACAGTTATTAGCGATTAAGTTAGTTAATTATGTCGAAGAAAAAACACAAATTCCATTTTCAACCAAACAAGAACAGCTGTACGAAAATTTATGTAAACATTTAGCAGGTCTTATTGCGCGAGTGAGTAATAATATTCATATTATTAATCCATTACTCGATAACATCAAACAAAACTATGGTGCAATTTATTCAGTTATTGCTATGTTTATGCAAGAACTTGAAACGACCTTAACTCATAAAGTATCTGATGACGAAATTGCCTTTTTAACTATTCATTTTTCTACCTTTGCAAGCGCAATTAATCAAGAGCGAAGCTACTATTTTAAAGCAGTGGTCTTTTGTGACCATGGTATAGCAACTTCTAACTTATTAGCAGAAACACTTAAAGAGTTTTTTAATATTGATGTACTAGCCATTTTAGGACGTAATGATCAGAATTTATTAGCTCAACTCGATTTTGACTTAATATTTTCTACTTTTCCATTACCGCACTTAGCTCATCCAGTATTGGTGTTAGAACCGATTTTAAAAGAGAAAAATCATCCTATTATCACTGATTTCTTAGCTAAGCACAGGGCTAATCAACGCGTTGTAAATCATTTGGTTGATGCGACCGATCTTTTCTATTCATTGGTTGATTTGATTCAACAAAGTGGTGGCATCGTGTCAGGACCTATTTATAACCAACTCGAAAAATGTTTAGCGATTAATAATCTTAAAATCAATAAAAGGAAAATCCAGCCTATGTTGAAAGATATTCTTACCGATAATGACATTATATTGCAGCAAGATAGTTCAAATTGGCAACAAGCGATCAAAATTGCGGCTGAGCCATTATTAAAAAAACAATTTATTTTACCATCTTATATTGATGCCATGATTACGTCGGTCGAGCAATATGGTCCATATATCGTTATAGGCAAAAATTTAGCGTTGGCACACGCTCGCCCTGAAGATGGCGTAAACCAGTTAGGGGTGAGTGTCGTGACTCTCCGTCATCCCGTGGATTTTGGTAATTCAGAAATGGGACCTGTCAAAATCATATTTTGTTTAGCTGCTATCGATTCGTTTTCACATCTCAATATTATGCGTAGTTTGATTGAGTTGATTAATGATGAACAAAAACTTGAAAGCTTAATAATGTGTCATTCGGTACAGCAATTTAAGAACATTTTATTTAATGAACCTAATTCGAATTGAACCATTAAATTATAGGAGGATTGAAAATGAGTAATTTAACTATTTTATTTGTTTGTGGTGCGGGATTAGGCAGTAGTTTTGCTGCGCAAATGGCGACGGAAGACGTGCTAAAAGCGAAAGGAATTGATGCCAAGTTGGATCATACTGATATTTCATCTGCTGCTTCTATGAACGCCGATATTATTATCACTGCTGAAAATTTTCGCCCACAGTTTGCTAAGTTTAATATCCGTGAACAGACCTCAATTGTTTATTTGAAAAATATTGTCTCAAAAACTGAAATAGATGAGAAGTTAAGTCCAGTATTGCAACAAAAAGGGCTGCTTTAAATTGCCAAATAGGAGAATACTATGAACGTAATTAACTTTATTATCGATAATATTTTAACGCAAGCGTCGATAACAATTAGTCTCATTGCTATGTTTGGCTTGATGTTGCAACGTAAATCAGTAGGTCAAATTATTTCGGGATCGCTTAAAACATTATTGGGCTTTCAAGTGCTCAATGCGGGATCAAGTATCATTGTTGGCAGTTTGACCTATTTCGGGCACATTTTTACCGCTGGATTTGATATGCAAGGGATTATCCCGTCTATTGAGGCGATTAATGGCCAAGCCATGAATCAGTTAGGTTTAGGTCGTGATATTGCTCTGACTTTTTTGATGATTTTTATCTTTAATATTCTAATTGCCCGTTTTACTCGCTGGAAATATATCTTTTTAACTGGTCAGGCTATTCTCTGGATGGCAACCATGACCACGGTATTTGGTAGTTTTGCTGGACTTTCTGGCGTCGTGCTAATTGTAGTTGGCGGTTTTGTTGGTGCACTTTTTGCGGTATTTATGCCAGCTATTGCACAGCCGATTATTCGTAAAGTGACGGGATCTAATGACATTGCGCTTGGTCACTTTTGTACAATTGGTTATTTATTTGAAGCGGGTGTTGCTTATGTTGTGGGGGAGCGAGGTGAAAACAAACGTTCAATAGAAGAGATGAAATTACCTAAATCATTTGAATTTTTGCAAGATACCTATCTGTCAGTTATGGTCGTTATGATCCCTCTCTATATTATTACGGTTCTTTTTGCCGGCGAGGCGTATGCTTCAACATTATCGGGTAGCCAACATTATGTGATGTATGCTTTTACGCAAGCCATCATTTTTGTTGTGGGGATCTATGTGTTATTAGCTGGCGTTAGGTTATTGCTCGGTGAAATTGTACCCGCATTTAGAGGTATTGCGATGAAAGTGGTTCCTAATGCTATACCGGCGCTTGATTGTCCTGTGTTTTTTCCTTATAGCCCAAATGCAGTCATTTTAGGTTTTATTACCACATCAATTGGTACTGTGATTGCGATGTTGACGTTGCCAGCTTTTGGATTAGCCATGATTTTACCTGGAATGTTAACTAACTTTTTTGCTGGTGGTACCGCAGGCATATTCGGTAATGCTGTTGGTGGTCGCCGTGGTGCGCTCATTGGTGGTATTGCGCATGGTTTCTTTATTACTTTATTACCTGCATTACTGGTGACTATCTTTAATCAAATGGGCTTTATTAATGCTACAGCAACCGATGTTGATACAGTTACAGCGGCGTTACTTTATGCATGGATTTTAAGTCCTTTATTAAAGCATTTTTAGGATAGGAGTTTGCTATGTTTAACTTTTTTAAAAAAAGTAAACCCAAAAAAGAGTTGGTTGATAAACCAGACATAACAAGTAGCCTGACATCAACACAAATTGACCAAATTGAACAATCAATTAGTCAATTGTTACAACAAATTGATCATACAGATGATGCGGTAACTTTAGCCTCATTATATGAAAAAACAGGACTTCTTTATTGCCAATTAGATCGTGTTGATTTTGCAATTGAGTATTTAGAAAAGAGTTTACAACATAAAAAATCAATTGGAGAAGGTTATAAAGCATTAATGAATTTGTACAACCATAAACGTGCCGATGCAGCAAAACATGGTTCAATTGACGATATTGATTTTTGGATGAATAAGATGGATTCCATGCGCAACATTGCCAAACAAGTTACGGTTCAACGAGATTAAAGGAAATTATTATGTATACCACACTAAAAGATGTCACATTATTAGCTCAAAAACTCAATTTTACTGTTGGTGCGTTTAACACGCACAACTTAGAAATGCTGCCTGATATGCTACGCGCAGCGAAAGAAGTAGGTGCACCAATTATTATACAAACTAGCGTTGATACCGCACGCTATATTGGCTTTAAAGTATTGGTTAATGCGGTAAAAGCAATCGCCGATGAAGAGATTGTTGATGCTGTATTACATTTAGATCATGCAAAAAATTTTGATGATATTAAAGAAGCTATCGATAGTGGTTTTACCTCGGTGATGTTTGATGGCTCTTCTTTGCCATTTAAAGAGAATATTTTAAAAACCCGTGCAGTGGTTGAGTATGCGCATGCACGTGGCGTATCGGTCGAAGGTGAGTTGGGTACAATTGGTGGAACAGAAGAGGGCATTGATGTTGATCCTAATGATCGAGTTTATACCAAACCGAAAGATGCGTTAGCGTTTGTTCAAGCCACGGGTATTGATGCATTAGCTGTTGCCATTGGTACTAATCATGGACAATTTAAATCAAAAACAGAGGTGAATATTCCGCTATTAAAAGAGATTCACGCTATGGTTGATATTCCTTTGGTTATTCATGGTGGTACTGGTGTTAAAGAAGAAGATTACCCAGAACTGATTAATAATGGTATTCGTAAATTTAATGTAGGTACCGAACTATTAGTTAATTGGACGCAAGTTGCCAAAGATAAGTTTGCTGATACTGAAGTGAATAAATCATTACGGCACAATATTATTCCGGCTAATCAAGCGGTTAAAGAAATTATCAAACATAAAATGAGTTTGTTTCTTAACGTTAATAGTCGTATTAACTAAGGTATGTAAGCATGCAGAAATATTTAATTTTACTGGCAGGCTGTCCATGTACGGGAAAAACCTATCTAGTTAATCAATTGCAACAGCAATTTAAAGATAGCTTTGTTATCACACCCGATGAAGCCAAAATTTTATATGCTGAGTCTATTGGCTTTAATTGTAAAGCTGAAAAGGAAGCGTTAGAACACAAAGTTTGGCAATTTTATTACGGTGTTTTACAACTCTATATGGATGCAGGTAAAAGGGTGATTATTTCTGAATACCCATTTAGTGATAAGCAAAAAAGGCAACTGAGTGAATTTGCTGAGCAATATCACTATCAAGTGATAACCATTCGCTTAGTTGCTGATTTTGATGTGATATGGCAACGTCGTTATCAGCGTGATCGTTCACCTGAGCGCCATTTATGTCATATTATGCAACACTATCATTATGGCGATACGTTAGAAAATCGAAATCTTGCTGATGATTTAATCACTAAGGATCAATTCTATCAAGTTTGCCAAATGCGGCAGTATGATCAATTTGTTTTAGGTAACTTGATTCAAGTTGATGTCACTGACTTTACTAAAGTAGATTACTCAAGATTATTGAATGAGTTGAAGCAAATAGTTAAGCTATAAATAGTGCCATTATCAAAATGAAAATGCCGACCAATTTTAGTCGGCATTGTTATTTTAAGTACTAGCTTTTTATTAGGTCAACATCGATCCCTAGTCCTTTGGCAATTCCAGAACCATAATCAGGATGCACTTTGTAGAAGTGTGTGAGCTGCCTAATTTGAATGTCTCGATTTACGTTTTTTATAGATCCAACGATATTATCAATAAGCAGTTGTTTTTGATCGGGATTCATTAAATTAAATAATGCACGTGGCTGTGAGTAATAATCGCCATCCACACGATGATCATGCCTATCCATTGTCCCAGCCGGTACATACATTGGTGGTTCGGCATATTGTGGTTGCTGTTTTGGTGCACTATCGACGCTATTCGGTTCATAGTTAGGGGCATTATCTGGGCTATAAAAACGCATTGCACCATCGCGTTGATAATTGTGTACTGGGCATTTTGGGGCATTGATTGGTAATTGTTGATAATTAGTTCCAATACGATAGCGGTGAGCATCGGCATAAGCAAAGATTCGACCTTGAAGCATTTTATCTGGTGATAAACCTGTTCCAGGCACTACATTGCTTGGTTCAAAAGCCGCTTGTTCAACTTCTGCAAAATAGTTTTCAGGATTACGATTGAGTTCCATCACGCCGACTTCAATTAATGGATACTGTTTTTGTGACCACACTTTTGTGACATCAAACGGATTTTCAGGATGATTATTGGCTTGCTCTTCGGTCATGACTTGTATGTAAAGACGCCATTTTGGGTAGTCGCCACGTTCAATGGCTTTAAATAAATCCTCTTGTGCCGAATCTGGATTGGCTCCATCCATCTCTGCCGCTTTTTTGGGATGAATATTTTTGATACCTTGTTCGGTTCTAAAATGCCATTTTACCCAAGTACGAACGCCATCTTTATTTATTAAGCTATAGGTATGGCTGCCATAGCCGTGCATATGTCGATAACCATCAGGAATACCACGGTCAGAAAATAGAATAGTGACTTGATGAAGTGATTCTGGTGATAAAGACCAAAAATCCCACATCATTTGTGGATCTTTTAAATTGGTTTTAGGGTCACGTTTTTGGGTATGAATAAAGTCAGGAAATTTGAGCGCATCACGAATAAAAAAGACAGGAGTATTGTTGCCTACAATATCCCAGTTACCTTGATCGGTATAAAACTTGACTGAAAACCCTCGGGGATCACGCGCTGTATCCGATGAGCCTCGTTCTCCACCAACAGTTGAAAACCTTGCAAAAACTGGGGTTTGTTTACCAACATTAGCAAATAGGCTAGCATGAGAATATTGGGTGATATCATTTGTTACCGTAAAGGTACCATGTGCGCCAGAGCCTTTGGCGTGTACTCGTCGTTCAGGAATATTTTCACGGTTAAAATGGGCAAGTTTTTCGATAAGTTGGAAATCGTCTAACAAAACTGGACCACGAGGACCTGCTGTTCGAGAGTTTTGGTTATCGGCTATTGGTGCGCCATTATTAGTGGTTAGTACTTTTTTATCTGACATTGCAACACTCCTTTATATGATATTAAAAAAGCTTTTAAAGATGGAAGACTCAATTGCTTTTGAATATTATGTACTAGGAACTTGAACGGTAGTGCATAGTAAAAAAGTTTTATATGATTATTTTTATACTTAGAAAAAAGTGTTTAATTTATTATCAATAAACTTAAGCATAAATAATTTCGGGCAGTCTGACGTCCCAAGGTTTGTTATCAATATGTTGTACCTTTTGGCAAGCAAAAGCAAGCCCAATAGGTAAGATTTTTTTTGATTGATAATTTGCTAGTAATCGGTCGTAAAATCCACCGCCCATCCCAATACGATAACCACGTTGATCAAAAGCAACTAGCGGAGTAAAAACGATATCAAGTTGGTTGTTAGGTAGTACGTTTAATACGTTTAATTCAGGTTCTAATATACCAAATTTATTTTTAATAAGTCGGGTTTGGCTAGTGTATTTTAAGAAGAGTAAATGTGTCGAGACAAAAGGGTGGATAATAGGTAAATAGACAGATTTATTTTGTTGCCATAAATATTCGATAATGGGTTTTGTTTCGACTTCGCCATCGAATGATAAAAATATAGCGATATTTTTTGCTGTGTTAATCGCTTGGTGACGGGCAATTTTTTGATGTATAGCTTGTTGCGCAATGTCACGTTCATTGGGAGATAATTGTCGTCTTTTTTGACGTATAATTTGCCTAATATTCATCAGTTTTCACTGTTGTAAGGTCGAAAGGAAGCTCCAAGATGTCGTTAGGGTCGTAACCCTTGAACCCACGGTTCAAGGTGAACATCGTGTTTTAATTTTTAGGTTTCCTTACAAGTAAGGCATACTCACCAATTAAAAATCACTCCGTTCTTAAGATAAGATTATCGGCTCAGGGGACTAACCCACATCGCGATCATCTCAGAGGTGGTTACATAATACAAAATTTACCAGATCATACAATACCATTTGTATTAAATTTACAATTCAAATAGTTAATTGTTGGTATTTAGGGCAGAATCAAGTAATTGTTGTAGCATTTTTAGCCGATCGCTAAATTCGTTACTTCGTTCTTTTTCTTTTGTCAGTTCGTAAGAAATATTTAGCGCCGCAGTCATAATAAGTTGATCACTGCCAACCTGAGGGGACTTTTCTCGTAAATTTGTTAAGCGTGTATCTAAATCTTTTGCTGCACGATTAAGTGCGTCGACTTCATCAACAGGACAATTGAACTTTAATGTTCGTCCAAAAATTTGAATAGTGACAGCTTGAGTTTCCATGTTTAACCTATTGATTCATAAAATTATTAATTTTATCGATAATGTGTTTGTGATCTAATCCCAGATCTTGTCTTATTTCGCTTTGAGCACCTTGCGAAATAAACTTATCGGGAAGTCCAATGTTTAAAATATCACATTTTATTTTTTTCGATAATAAGTATTCACCGACGCCGCTACCTGCCCCGCCTTTGATACTGTTTTCTTCAATGGTGACAAGTATATTATGAGTTTGGCTAATGTGCAAAAGGACTTTTTTATCCAGTGGTTTAACAAAACGCATATCAATGACTGTAGCATTAATTTGCTCTGCAGCTTGTAAAACTTCTGGAAGCAAAGTGCCAAAATTAAGTAAAGCGATATTTTTGCCTTGTCGACATAATTTAGATTGACCTAGCGGAATTGCGGTTAATGGCATGAGTTGTGTGCCTGAGCCTTCCCCTCGAGGATAACGCACTGCTGCAGGCCCATTATGTAAATAGCCTGTGTACAGCATTTGCCGACATTCGTTTTCATCACTCGGTGTCATAATGACCATATTGGGTACACAGCGTAGATAACTTAAGTCAAATGCACCTTGGTGAGTTTCGCCGTCGGCGCCAACAATGCCAGCGCGATCGATGGCAAATAATACAGGTAGGTTTTGAATGGCAACATCATGAATGACTTGATCGTATGCGCGTTGCAAAAAAGTTGAGTAAATAGCTACAACAGGCTTTAAGTCACCAATTGCAAATCCAGCGGCTAGGGTAACGGCATGTTGTTCAGCTATTGCAACATCAAAAAATTGGTCAGGATAACGATTGGCAAATTTTGTCATACCTGAACCCTCGCTCATTGCAGGGGTTATTGCCATTAAACGTTTATCATTTTGCGCCATTTCGCATAGCCAATCGCCAAAAACTTGCGAATATGTTGGGGTTACTTTTTGGGCGATAGGTAATATGCCATCATTAGGGTTAAATTTTGGTACACCATGCCATAAAGTCGGATCTTTTTCAGCTGGCGCATAACCTTTGCCTTTTTGTGTAATCACATGGAGTAGCTGTGGTCCTTTTAGCTGGCGAACTTTCTGTAAAGTAGTGACTAGACCATTAACATCATGCCCGTCAACAGGACCTATATAATTAAAACCAAGCTCTTCAAACAAGATGGCTGGTGTGACTAATCCTTTTAAGTGTTCTTCAGTTTTTTTGACCAGTTCTTTTAATGGCGGAATATTTGCTAATACACGTTTGCCACTTTCCCGAAAAGAGGTATAGGCTCTACTTGATAGGATTTGAGTAAGATGTTGGTTAAGTGCGCCAGTATTTGCTGAAATCGACATATCATTGTCGTTGACAATTACTAGCATATCGGGCTTAATATGACCAGCGTGATTCATCGCTTCAAATGCCATACCAGCCGTTAATGCACCATCGCCAATGATGGCGGCTACTTTTTTACCTGATTGTTTTTTTTGTTCACTAATTGCAATTCCAAGCGCAGCACTAATTGAAGTCGAAGAATGCCCTGTTGTTAGTACATCATATTCGCTCTCATTACGATGAGGAAATGGATGAAGTCCCTCTTTTTTGCGAATAGTGAGCATTTGATCTCGACGACCAGTCAAAATTTTATGGGGATAGGCTTGATGACCAACATCCCAAATAATTTTATCAAAAGGTGTATGATAGACATAATGTAGTGCTGTGGTTAATTCAACCACGCCTAGCCCCGATGCTAAATGTCCACTCGATTGACTAACACATGCTAGCAAATATTGCCTAAGTTCACGGCAAATCGCCGATAACTGTGACTGAGGAAAACGTCTTAGGTCCTCGGGCGAGTTTATTTGTTTTAACAAAGGGTAATTATCTAAATTCATTATATAATGTTATCTTTTAGTTAGTTGTTAACTATTTCGATTAATAATAAAACCAGCAAGATCTTGCAATGGCTGACTATTATAGGGTATTTGTTTTAGACTATCGATAGCTTGCTGATAAAGTTGCTCAGTGAGTTTTATGGCGTTATCAAGCCCAACTAGTGCAGGGTATGTGCTCTTCTCATGGATAAGGTCTGATCCTTTAGGTTTACCCATAATCGATTGTTCGCCAATAATATCTAAAATATCATCTTGTATCTGAAATGCCAGACCAATTGCTTCGGCATATTGATCAAGCATTAGGCGATAAGGTTTTGTCATTTCACCATAAGCAAAAGCCCCCATTCGAACAGCCGCTTTGATTAAAGCACCTGTTTTATAGCAATGGATTTTTTGCAAATGTTCAAGGTCTATTTGCTGATGTGTAGCCTGTAAATCTAATGATTGGCCAAGGCACATGCCGGCAACGCCGCTGGCATGGGCAAGTTCGTTTATCATATTAATTTTAGTATTAGCATCAATTAGCTCGCTTTTTGCTAGCAATGAAAAAGCTAGAGTTTGCAAGGCATCACCAGCCAATATTGCTTGATCTTCACCAAATTGGATATGGCAGGTTGGTTTACCTCGACGTAAATCGTCATTATCCATGGCGGGTAGGTCGTCATGAATTAATGAATAAGTATGAATGCATTCAATTGCGGCGGCGGCTTCATCTAGTTTAGAAAGCGGGCAATTGAACATTTGGCCTGTTAAATAGACTAAAATAGGTCGAATCCGTTTGCCACCGGCCAGCAAGCTGTAACTCATTGCTTGTTGAAGTGTGGATGCCTCTATTTGTGAAATACAGGCAGTTAAAAACGAGTCTATTCGTTCTTGTAATGGTTTTAAACTATTCATTATCATCAACTAAGAATTCTGACAATTCAGTATCACTATTTTCAGACAATAAAATCTGAATACGTTGTTCGGCTTGTTGTAATTGTTTTTGTCCTGTTTTTGCTAATTTAATTCCTTTTTCAAACTCATTTAGTGCTTCATCTAATGGTAAATCACCATTTTCTAATTGAGCTACGATGGTTTCGAGTTGCTTTAGTGTTTCTTCGAAACTCGGTTCTTTGTCTTGTTTTTTTGCCATCTTCAATTCCTCTTTACGTTTGATGAGTATACACTTATTTCAAATAATCGTGAATCACGGCGTTTGCTTATTTATAACCTAACAATCGATGTTAATGCGTATTAACCTTTGATTTAACGATAAGCTAATTTGTTGATTCACGTTCATCTTCGTTATTTGATTCGTCCATTGATAGTAAGGTGATGTCTGGATTAATCGGTTTTTTTACTTCGATACCCATTTCACGGAATCGTTCAATTTGCCCAATTACGTTTCCACGACCTTTTGATAATTTGTTCATGGAATTTTGATAAGTCTGTTGTGCTTTGTCTAAACAACTGCCTAGGTTTTCCATATCTTCAACAAAGCCGCGCATTTTGTCGTACAGTTTACTTGCTCTATCAGCAATCAGCTCTGCATTACGATTCTGATATTCAAATCGCCATAAATTATGAATAGTTCGTAACGCCACTAACAATGTGGTTGGGCTGACTATCATAATATTATTTTTTAAAGCATCATTGATTAATGCAGGATCATTATCAATCGCACTTAAAAATGCTGGCTCGACAGGGATAAACATCAAAATATAATCTAATGAATTAATGCCAATGAGTTTATGATAATCTTTTTGGCTCAGTTGCTTTAAGTGGTTACGAACAGCTGCTAAATGTTCGGTCATCGCTTTCGCTTTAATTGTTTCGTCATCACTATTAAAATGACGCTCATAGGCAACTAATGTTACTTTTGAATCAATAACCACGTCTCCGCCTTGCGGTAAGTGAACAATAACATCGGGTTGTAATCGTTGATTACTGTCGTTAGTTAAATTGACTTGAGTTTCATATTCATAACCTGAACGTAATCCTGAATTATCCAGAATTTGGCTTAGGATAAATTCGCCCCAGTTCCCTTGGGTTTTGTTATTGCCCTTTAGCGCATTGGTTAAGTTGGTTGCTTCTTTGCTCATTTGCTGATTTAGTTGTTGCAAGCTACGAATTTCATGCGTGAGTGTATGGCGTTCTTTAGCCTCTTGACCAAAACTATCTTGTACTTGTTTTTTGAAACCTTCTAGCTGTTCTTTGAGCGGCGAAAGTAAAAAATCAAGACTTTGTTTATTTTGTTGCTCAATCTTTTTGCCACTCTGTTCAAAAATACGATTGGCCAGGTTTTCAAATTGAGTCGTGAGCCGCTGTTCACTTTGTTCTAATATCGTTTGTCGTTCTTGGGTGGCACTTAATGTTTCTTCTAAACGCGTTTTGAGTTCACTAATTTTGACATTTTGCGCTAGATTTTGTTGTCGATACTGATCTAATTCATGCTCCAGCTGTCTTACTTGAATTATTAAGGATTGATTTTCTTCCTTTTTTTGGATTAGTTGCAGATCAAATAGTTGATGTAAATTGTTAATTGTTAGTTGAGATTTTATCGTTAACACCAATAAAATTAAGGCGGCAATACCAATAATAATCGCAATCCATTCGGCTAATCCTAAATTATTGAACATAATTAAGCCCTTTCAAAAGTAAATGACATCACTTCATCTAAACTTTTGCACTCTAGTGCAAGCATAATTAAACGATCTAATCCTACCGCAACACCCGCACAGTCAGGTAGGCCTGCTTCCATGGCAGCGAGTAACTCAATGTCAATATTTTGTATTGGTAGGTTTTGATTTGCTCGATCTAAATTATTTTGTTCAAAACGCATTCGTTGTTCTTGAGCATTGGTGAGTTCTTTAAAACCATTAGCAAGTTCAACACCTTTGTAATAGAACTCAAAACGGCTCGCTACTCGGTGATCCTCTGAACTAATGGCAGCTAATGCGGCTTGTGATGCTGGAAAGTTGAATACTGCAATAGGTTTATCTTGCCCAATATGCGGTTCAACACCAAAAGTGAACAAGCATTGGAGTAATCCATCTTTATCATAATTGTCTGTGTTAAGCCCAATATCAAGTTGATTTGCGGCATTAACTAAGGTTGCGTGATCAGCTTCTAAAGGGTCAATATTAAGATGACGTTGAAATACCTTTTGATAAGAGATACGTTCAGCCGGTTCACAATCTAAAACAGTTTGCAGTAAGTCATCGACTTCATTGATCATTTGCATCATATCAAATTGGATGCGATACCATTCGAGCATGGTGAATTCAGGGTTATGATAACGACTAACTTCTTCATGATTACGAAAACATTTACATAATTGATAAATAGGACCACTGCCGGCAGCCAGTAAGCGTTTCATATGATATTCTGGGCTAGTAATTAATGACATTTGTTGCCCCTGTTGCCCTTCAAGCTCCCCTGGTTTTAAAAATTTAGTGTGAAAAGAGCTTAAATGCACGTCTGTTACTGCATATTGGCTTAAGATAGGTGTTTCGACCTCTAAAATACAGCGGTCGGCAAAAAATTGACGTACTTGAGAAACAATTTTTGCGCGCTTAAGTAGATTATTGATAGATGCAGAAGGTTGCCAAGTCATAAAAAATATCCATGGAATTTGATTATTTACTAAAAAACAAAAATAGGGCTAAAGCCCTATTTTTTATTGCTGGCGTTCATTTTGCCATAAAGTGAATAGATTGTCGTATTTTTCTTGCTGTTGCCATATATGATGATGTAATGCGGAAAGAATAATAGGATCTTCTAAAATCGCTAACTGTTTTTCTTTACTGATTTTTTCTAAATCTATGTGTTGATACTGAGCAATAAGTTCATCACGTTTTTGTTGGTTTTTATTATTCACTTGATGTCGTGACGTTGATAAAGCGCAAGCTAGCGCATTATAGATAGGATCGACCAACGCCATAACAAAGCCATTTTTAATAAATGCCGCTTCAGTTTTAACTAAATATTCACCTGTAAGTGTGATTGCTTTTGCAGGGTGGGTTTCTTCTGGTGTTAAAAATAACCCTGCTTTTTTTGCTTTCATACCAATGCTTGAAAGTCCTGATATTCGAATGACTAAAGGCGAGATGGTTAAAGGTATCAAGATGGCAATATACCAATAAGTAAATTGTGGATTTAACCAGATAATTATCCATAGCCACACAATACCTAATAGCGATAGTGGCCAACAAAAATAAAATGATTCACCCCATGTTAACGCATCATCACTTCGGGAAGGTGATTTCCATTGAATTTTGCTACCCATCCATGCTCTAAGTACAAATTTACTATGAAAGATCATGCGTATTGGCGCTAAGATCATTGACCAAATCATTTCAATAAAGATTGATAGGGTTAATTTAAATATACCGCCAACATCTTTTGCCCCTGTTCTGGCTATAATAATGCCATAGCTAAAAAACTTAGGAGCAAACAGTAAAACCATCGTGGTTGAGAGTAGCTGTATGGCCAATTGCTCATCCCACCTTGGCCAAGTTGGATAAAATTGGTTAGGTTGGAAGAAGTATTGGGGTTCAGAAATATTAAACACCAATAATAATAGTGTTGAAAATATTAAAAACACTAGCCACAATAATGAAGAGATATAAGCCATACCACTAGTTGCAAACATGACGCGGTGTGTTAATTTAATACCGCTTTTGAAAATCAATCTTAGGTTAATTAAGTTGCCCATACACCAACGATTATCGCGTTTTAGATCTTCAATCATGTTACCGGGTAGCTCTTCATAACTGCCGTTCATATTATAAGCAATCCAAACACCATAGCCAGCACGACGCATAAGTGTTGCTTCGACTAGATCATGCGATAAGATATGAATTGGTCCTTTACGTTTTTGCAGAGGCGATAATATGCAATGTTCTATAAAAGGTTTTAAGCGAATCATGGCATTGTGTCCCCAATATTGGGCTTCGCTTAGTTGCCAAAAATGTGTGCCAGAACAGAAGATATCGCTGTAAATTTGGTTAGCAAATTGTTGAATACGTCCGTAAAGCGTAGTCATTCTGACTGATTTTGGTGGGGATTGCAAAATGCCTGCTTTAGGGGTCATTTCCATCATGGCAATCATTTTTAAGATACAATCACCGGTCATAATACTGTCAGCATCAAGGATCATCATGTATTCGTATTGATGACCCCAGCGGCGGCAAAAATCATCAATATTACCGCTTTTACGTTTTACTCGACGTTTGCGGTGACGATAAAAAATATTACAACCATTGTTTGGTTTTGCTGCATTAAATTCTGCCCATGCTTTAAGTTCATTCACATAAAGATCGGGATCATTGGTATCACTTAAAATATAAAAATCACAGCAAGCGGCGTGACCTGTTTCAACGAGGGACTGATAAGTTGCCTGTAATCCTGCAAATACCCGAGCAACATCTTCATTACAAATTGGCATAACTAATGCTGTTCGATGTTTACCATCAATATGCGATGCAGGGTCATTAGGAATAGGGATAGTGTAACGATCTTTCCTCATTACAGCCAATATTAATCCCATAATGCTGGTCCAAAAACCAATCGAAATCCAGAAAAACAAAATAGCAAATAAGGCAATAATCGCACCTTGGATAATATAAGGGATTATGCTGTAAATGGCTAATTCAGGATTGATATCCCAATTTGCCATAAAATTGATTTTTTGCCAACTTTGATAAGGTAATAAAGACGCAAGATAAGTGGTTCCATAATATGTTTGTATCGTTATAAGTGCAAACATAATAAAGCGGCGAATGATGGCAAGAATATTTATGCCATGTTTTGATTTAGCTGTATAACGTTGATTCCAGATTTGTGGTTGAATCGAAACACGATCAACTTCAGGATAACTTGGCTGTTGCCTTCGGTCATCTATAAAAGAGGAAGTATCGCCAACTTGATTTAAACGATATTTTAAAAAATCGACATCGTCAGGCGGTATTGCATTGTTTTCAGCTTTTTGACGCCAAACTTCGGCGCCAGAAAGATTTGCAAAGTAATCTTTTTTCATATATTTGTCATATTATTATAATGATTATTGTGCGGGATATTGCCCACTCCACGTTTCAGAAATGACTTTATTGGTTGCTTGAGAAGCTAATTGTACGCGTATGTCACTCGCTTTTTTGTTATCTTCAATGTTAAACCGAACAATAACTCGCCAGCCTTTAATTTCTGAATTGTATTGCACGTCAGAACTTAAGATAGTGCCATTGCTCATGCTTGAAATCACTTTGACTGGTGCTGTTTCTGATAATTCAGGACCAGCAAAGTCGATGACATATGCATTAGAACCATCAAGTTTACGAATTAAATTAGCTTGTTTTATATCGCCTAGCGATAAACGAGAGCTCACTGCTCTTGCTACATCATTAGGATAGCGCTGTTTTTCATTTAATGAATAATGTAATCGATATTTAATATCAAGCACATCACCAGCTTTATATTGTTTTTCAGGTACCCAAAAAGTAACAATGTTGTCGTTAGTCTCATCAGCAGTTGGGATTTCGACTAATTCAACGCGTCCTTTGTGCCAATCACCTAAAATTTCAGTCCAAACGCTTGGCCGTTTTTCGTAGTGATCATCAAGATCTTGATAATCTTCAAAACCATTATCGCGTTGAATTAAACCGAAAGCTTTCGGGTTTTCTAAACTATATGATGAAAACGATAAACGTTTAGGATTATTTAATGGACGCCAGATCCATTCATTATTGTTGGCTAAAACAGATAGTCCGTTAGAATCATGCATTGCTGGACGATAGTTTAACAAAGGCGATGGTTGGTTTGGGCCAAATAAAAACATACTGGTTAATGGTGCAATACCCAATTTTTTTACTGAATCGCGGAAGAAGACTTTCGCTTGCACTGTGACTGTGGTATCAACACTTGGCACAAGTGTTATTTTATAGGCACCTGCCACACTTGGTGAGTCAAGTAGCGCATAGATAACTAAATGTTTTTGGTTGGCTTCTGGTCTTTCAATCCAATACTCTTTAAAACGAGGAAACTCTTCACCTGACATTTCGCCAGTATCAATGGCAAGACCTCTGGCGGAAAGTCCATAGTGCTGTTCTTTACCTACTGCACGAAAATAACTGCCTCCTAGAGCTGAGAATATTTCATCGTCAGTTTTTGTTGGGTTATTAATTGGATAATGAACTTTAAAACCAGCAAAACCAAGGTCTTTACTATTAATCTTATCAAGGTTGAGTGGGCTTAAATCAAAATAACTTGGATCATATTTTATTTCGCTAACTTGATTATTGACGATTTCATTGATTTTGATAGGAACATCAAAGTACATGCCTTCGTGATAAAACTCAAGTTTGAAACGGCTTTTTTGATCACCCCAATAGGCTTTTTGATGATTAAATAGAATTTTCTGATAATCAGCAAATTGTAAAGAGGCCAACTCATTAGGAATGTTTTTAGATGGCTGAACATAAGCTTTTTTGGATAATTTTTCGGCTTTTGCAACCACATCGTCAAAAGAAAAAGCCCATGAAGAAAAACTAATGCAAGAAACGCAAGCCACACTAAGCACCTTGCAAATTAGTATTTTATTAAACGAATTATTGGGTAATAAATTGTACATAAAGACTCGCATTATTATCTAAAAATATTAAAGTAATTGATAATATTATCTTTTGGATTATTCAAACACTTTTCAACATAATCTACTTTTATTTCTTGAAGAATACTCGGATTTTCTTCGATCAGGAATTGAGAATAGTTATCTTTGGAAATTTTTGTTTGTAAAGATAATATATCTTGCGCAGACATTTTAAATTTTGGTTGAAAATATTGGTTTATTTTAGCCGTATCTTTTGTATAAATTGCTGCAATAAAATCTGCCGATGATTGACAATAGTTTTTAATATTGGATTCAGTTGCACTGATTTTACTTAATTCAATATTAAGTTGCGCTTGCTTTTCTTCAATCACTTTTTTGAGTTCCATATTATAATTTAATTTATAATACTCGTTCAAATAAAAACTCAATACACAAGATGATTGGTTATTATCACTTTCACAATTTAAAATGCCGTGTTTGGTAATATAGTTATCAAAGTTTTTACTACCAATAAATTGAAGCAATTGATTTTTAGCTGCAACAACGTAAGGGTTGTTTGCTTCAGTTTGTTCTTTTAATAAAGATACCTGTTCTGCCTGCGGAATCGCTTCTTTACTTTTCGTTGCTGAAATTTTTTTAGTACAACTTGCGACAAGAATAGAAACAATGGCGCATATAAGGATATTACTTATTTTCATTTATCAAATTCCATGGACATATTCTTGAGTGTATGTAATTTTAAAGTGAATAACTGTACCGCTAATTTAATCGCGTTATTAGTAATAATGGATTATTGTTGTAGCTCAAAATTATATACTCTTATTGTTTTAAAAACACTAGCAGATTAAATTAAATTTATAAAAAAAAGCACATTATCATATGGTTTCTTTTTCTAGTGTTTACATATTTTTTTATTATCTACTGTAAATTCAGATCCATGAGCAACAGAAGGTTTAAATTTTCCTTTTGCTTTTAAAAAAGCGATGAGTTGTTCCGCACTCATGTCAGATTGAGAGCAAGTATGAAACTTTGCATCGGCACCAAACTTGTCGTTGATAGCGTTAAGTAAGGAAGTTTCTGTGTAATTGTTTCCATCCATCATATGCAATACTTCATGTCCATGAATTGACATTATGGGCCTCCCAAACTGTTGTTGATTTAAAACTCAATATTTGTCATTTTGAGCAGTGAAAGATATCAGATATTTTTAATAAAAAAAAGGGGGGGAAAGATTAAAAAAATATTGTTAATTTTTGTTTGACTTGCCCCTTATTTACAATGGGGCAAGTAGAGACTATGTAAGTAATAAATTCAGGCCAAAATAGTCTTGTTTCATTCCGTATTTTTATCGGCAAATTTGGCAATGATTGATTTATTTTCGATTTTGATTTGGTGAATAACAACGGAAATTATATCTGCAAGTTTATAGCGGCTTTCACCTTTAATTTTGATAATGCCTTCTTCTGGGAAGGGAGTGATTTCCTCTTTGATAGAATGAATCATTGACAGTGGTACAAAAGCAAAAGCACCTATATCACATAAACGGACTCGTGCTCCTCCACGATTAATATCAATAATTTCAGCGGAGTAAGTTTCATCGATTTTATCTGATAAGTATTGAGCATAAAGATTTTCAGCCATATCGCGTTCAGCAAAGCGTAACATCTTACGCCTTTCATTCATGCTTTTTAGTTGTTCTTTATCTGGCGAGATTAACTCTTGTGAACGGATATACGCTTTGATTAATCGGTGGTTGACCATATCGCCATATTTGCGTATTGGTGATGTCCATGTTGCATAGGCTTCAAATCCTAAACCAAAATGTGGTTGTGGTTCAGTCGAAAAATCTGCAGGGCTTTGGAACTTGCGAAGTTTGGCGGCTAGAAATGGTTCATTGTCGATCATTCGTCGCAATTTTACATAACCATCAAAAGATAATAGTAATTCTTTATCAAACTCAGTTATTCCATTATCGTTTAAAAATTTTATGGCTTGTTCGATATATTTATTATCAAAACCTGAATGAATATTAAAAATGCCAAAACCAATTTTAGTTTGTAATTGTAAAGTTAAAGCGAGATTAGCGATAACCATAACCTCTTCTACGATATGATTGGCAATTCGACGAGTCTCTTTAATTATGGATTTAACTTTGCGGTTCTCATCCAGTTCAAAACGATAATCACCATTATCTTTAAAAACCAATGCATGGGTTTGTCGCCATGTGATGCGGATTTTAGCTAAGTCCGCTAACCAAATAAGTTGTTGTTTAATTGTAGAGTCATTTGTTGCTAATTCGCTATTATTTTCTAAAAAATCAGACACATTATTGTAAGATAGCTTTGCTTTTGATTCGATCCAAGCAGGCATAAAGGTCGTATCATCAGCAATAATATTGCCGGCGTTGTCTATGCGCATTTTACATATCATTGCAGGGCGTTTTTCATTGGCCTTTAATGAGCATAGTTCATTGGCAAGCGCTTTGGGTAGCATTGGAATATTAAAATCAGGTAAATAAGTAGTGAAATTCCTAGCTTTGGCAATATTATCAAATTCGCTATCTTGTAATATATAAGCCGTAGGGTCAGCAATAGCAACCATTAATTGATAATAGCCGTGTTCATCTTTAGAAACCGCAATGGCATCGTCCATATCTTCAGTATTTTCACTATCGATTGTAAAAAAGTGAACATCGGTTAAATCTTGACGGTTATCAAGTTCTGCATCGATAATGGTTAATGCTTCGGCTTGTGGAGCATGGGTTTCTAAATCATAGCGTGCTAAGGTTTTTAACCAAAGTTGATAGGGTGAATTACCGTCAGCAACAAAACGAGTCACTTCGGCAAAGAAATGTTTACTTTCTTTTTGTAAAGGGTGAGAAACTAGCGTTGCAACAACCCAATCACCTTCCTTTAGTTTTTCACTAACTTGTTCGTTTATTTTGCAACGAACAGCAAAATGAGTGGGCATGTTTTCAAGGTAAATAACCATTGCATGATCTTGAAAGCCTATTTTGCCAATGAATTTTTGTAATGCACCTTCGATTAATAATTCGGGATCAAAAGATTCTTTATCGTTATTCGTGATGATTGACCCAGAGACTTTATCGCCATGACAAACTGTTTTCATTTTAGCAACAGGGATGAAATAACTTTTCTTATTATCGGTATCTAAAAAACCAAATCCTTTTTCATGAGCTCGAACAATGCCTTCAACGCGAGGGGTTTGTTCATGAAGTTCTTGTTTTAATTGTGCAAGTAATGGGTTATTTTGAAACATATGGCTTAACACTTTTTAAAAAATTAGTGCTAAATTCTATCATAGTTATACAAATTATGGTTATCGAATTAATCGGTGATGACATTGAAAATAGACGTATAATAGTGCCACTTAAAATAATGGGGCTAATTAGAGTATGAAATTAAACTATAAATTGCAGGGCGATGGACAGCCGATTGTGTTTTTACATGGTGTATTTGGCAGTTTAGATAATTTAAATATGTTAGCAAAGGATTTTGTACAACATCATCAAACAGTGCAGGTTGATTTGCGTAACCATGGACATTCGCCGTGGTCTGATAAGATGGACTATCAGGCTATGGCTGAAGATGTGGCTGAACTTTGTTATGATTTACAATTAAAAAAGCTGATCTTAATTGGCCACTCAATGGGAGGAAAGGTTGCTTTGCAATTGTCACAAGTGATCCCAGATTTGATCGAAAACACAGTGGTAATTGATATTGCTCCCATAAAATATCAGCGCTCAGCCAATGTTATCATTCTAAGAGTATTAACTTATTGCCTTGCAAACCAGATTACCGACAAAAAACAGATCATGGATTTAATGCGACAAGAAGGCATTAATGATGCAATTATTCTTTTTTTATTAAAATCGTTTAAAAATGAACATTGGTTATTTAATATTCAGGCTATTAACGAACAGTATGGTCATATTTGCGATTGGCAAACGATTTCACCTTGGTTAAAACCGACGTTATTTATACGCGGTGGCAATTCACCTTATATTACCGATCAGGCTTATACCGCTATCTTTGAGCAGTTTCCTAATGCAAAAATCGAAGTGGTTGAAGGGGCTGGGCATAATATTCATTTTGAAAAAACTCAGCAAGTTTTACAACTTTTGCATGACTGGTTAGGTGACTAATTGATATTTAATTCTTAAATATCAATGTGTATCACAAAAAAAACGCTGCTGCTTGGTGACCTGCTTGTTGGGTGCTCTAACTGTTATTTCCATCATTTTGCACCGAGCATTATATCGTTTACTGGTGATCGTATAACGCCAACCAGAAG
Organism: Gilliamella sp. Pas-s95; assembly: GCF_009795795.1. Lineage (NCBI taxonomy): Bacteria > Pseudomonadati > Pseudomonadota > Gammaproteobacteria > Orbales > Orbaceae > Gilliamella > Gilliamella sp. Pas-s95. The sequence goes on from NZ_WTFC01000029.1 coordinate 29,426, forward strand.
GAATAATGAGATTGGTAGTATAGGGGTAGTTATCAAGTAGCTGAAAAGCAATTTTATTGGCGCGCAAATAGTTTGCAAAGTAGCGATGTTTATTGAGTAATGCTTGTTGATAGTTAATAAATCCTAGCATAATAATTGAGAATAGAAGTATTGCTATCATAACCTCAATCAAACTAAAGCCTGCTATATTTTTATTATTCACAATAAATAGCCCTTTTTTCTGGGCAATAATCGAGCCAATGGCCTTTTTCGACAATTAATCGATTATTATCAAAATGCGCAAGTGTATATAAATAAAAGTCTTCATCTTTGGCTTCGCCGCGGACTAATACATATTTATCAACTTTTAATAAAGACTTTTTTATGCATGCTTTTAGTTGATAAGTCGGTTCGGTTAAACAATGCCAATGGGCTTTTGGTGCTGGCCAATTTTGGGTTATTCCCCAAGTTAAAGACGAATTAGCTTGATTAAATTGCTGATAGTATCGGCTTTCCATTATGATGGCTTTTTGCCACGAGCAAATAAGCAGATTGAAGCCAATTAGTAGCACCAATCCCACAACCATGAAAATAATCACCATCATAATTGTGCTAAATCCGGACTGTGCTGGGAGCGGGTTAAAATCGGTTTTCATTTTTGATGATTTCAGTTGTGTGATATTGAATTTGTTTGTTTTTCCTCAATTCAGCCGTAATTGATAATCTAATCGCATCAGGTAGCTGTTTTATTGCGAAGTAGGTGACTTTGATTTCGTTTGAATCAAATAAGTTCTCCCACTTGTTTCCAAAACAATTTAATGACCCTGTTCTATAGGCTATATTGTTTTCTTTATAACGGTAGGTAAAAACATCTGACTTCATGGGAGTCTCTATGTTCCAAACCCAAGAATTGCGGATTTCACTGTCATATCGAATAATAATACATTTTATCTTCTCATTAATTTCAATTGCTTTGGCGGTCATTTTTTTTGGATCGTTAGCAATAAAACCAGCTCGTTTTATATCTTTTTTCATGCCAGCTAATCCAAGGTCAATAGTCTGCTGTAAGCGTGTTTTTTGGTAATATTGCATGATACTTGTTTGCAATTGAATATAAAAAGATGTCATCCCCATAATGATAAGGCTAGATAAAATTACGCTAATAAGCATTTCAAATAAGGAAAACCCAGACGTTTTTAACATGGCGGTAAACCGGCTATATAAGTGTTTTCTGCACAGAAACGAATTCGCCCAAGCAATGACACAAGAACCTTGCTGGTGCCTATTTCATTTTGCAATTGAAAAGACATTGTTTGCGCTAAATTACGGCGACCTACAATCAAAGCGTTTTTATTGTTTGATAGTTCACTAATTTCAACAGAATTGTCTGGTTTCATAAAATAAAGCACGCCCTCACTGCATGAGGTGGGTTTTTCATCGTGAGTAATTGTGATGCACCAAGGTGATGTAAATTGATGGATAATATAATTTTCATTTTTGCTTGAAGCTTTTATTTGAACTTCGTAGATAAAATAAGCCAACTGTTTAGTTGTGGATGCTAACTCATTTCGAAGTTGTTGCTCTTTCCAATGTTGAATGCCAATAGCGGCTAAAATAGCGCTAATGCAGATAGTTATTAACAATTCTAGTAATGAAAATCCCAAATCTTGCATAATATTGTCTTGGTATATATCACAATGGTTGTAGAGTATATTTGAATAAAACAATTGATTATTTTTTGTTCTGGATTTGTGATACATTGCTCAAATAAATTGTGTTTTTTTCGTTAATACTTTTCTTTTTGTTTTGATGAAAGGTTTATTTAAAAATTACGCCAAAAAGTGGTCAGAAAAGGTATTGATTTTATTGAAGTTTTTATTTTGTTTTTTTAACCAAAAACCACCACCAAAACTATCCTCCCAAAACACACCATTAAAAGCTCAACCTTATCAACTTAGCAAAACTTTACAAATATTTAACAAAAAACTAGCGCATTATTAATCAATAGGTTATAATTTGAGCGCTTTCAAAACAAGGAAAAGCTCATTAGTTGAGCGGATAATTATAAAAATTAAAATAAAACAATAAATTACTTGACAGGATTATCGAAATGCGCTATCATGCATGGCATCTGGCATCTGGCATCTGGCCTGCCAAACCTACGCCCTAAATCTTTTTCAATTTCATCGTAGTCTAAATCAGACACTGTTCTTATTTTCATCACCGAAGTTATCAAGCTCATCGCGCTTGGTGAGGTTGAGGTGCTTATTTTTTCTATCTAAATTATCAAACTTACTTAGATTATTTAGATTATTTAGATTAACTAAATTATTGTTGTTCTTCGTGCCATTGTTTTTGTTGCCATATACACAGTGCTCTATGGCATTAACGGCGTCTACATCAAGGTATATTGAGGGTAGTGCGCCATATTTAACGTTTGACGGTGGTCAAACAAGGACAACTTCAACGGATAGTTTCTTGTTTATTAAGTTGCGGGATGGTACAAGGTACACACCGTCAACTAATCCATCAAGTGCTACAGATCCAATAAGATTACCTTATGCAGGAAGTACTTTGGGAGATATAGATATGGTAATCCCATCATCAGTGGATTCAGTGAGTTTAAGTGATTTAATCACTAGGTATAATTATTGGGGAGATGATGATGGAGATGGACAGGGTATAAATGGTGTTACTGCTACAGGGGATATATCGGTATC